>JALHJD010000098.1 GCA_022837185.1 Desulfobacteraceae bacterium | reverse complement strand
GATATGTTTGCTGTTGTCGGCAATGAGTTGTTCGAAGACCTTCATGTTCGTTCAGCTTCACCCTTTTTTGGAAACCATTCTGGAGAGCAGGAATCGGGCTCCATGCCTGGCCATGACGGTATAATTGAACAGCCGCTCCTGACCGAGGCGCAGCGGGCCCCGGCAATCCGGGCCGGCTTTCTCAATGATAAACAGCAGTTCAAAGCCGGCGTCAAACGAAAAACTGTTGATCACCCTGATCGGTGTTTGGCGGTGCATGACCTGCAGCAGGGCCAGGACGTTTGCCCGGTCGAAAACATGATAGTGCGTGTGCAGGTTGCTGGCAACGATTGCCGCGTACCGCTGCTGGAAGAGTTTCTGGTTGCCGGGATCGATCCCGTCGATTATGCGGATATGTTCCTCAATATGTTCGCGGGCGATGTCCTCGTTCCTTTCCGCCCGCTCGGCGTCGCTGACAAGATGGGCAATGGATGCCGGTTTTTTTTCAAAGTCAAACTCGTTGGCCTTGTAGTTGGGGAGGGTGAGAAAGAGGACTCCGCCTGTCCGCAGGATGCGCAGCCAGCCCGACAGCGTGCCGATGGGATTCGGGCTGTGTTCCAGGACATGATTGGCGATGATGAAGGCGGCGGAGTTTGAAGGGATGGCATCGAGATGGTTGGCATCGGCGATGATGTCCACCTCGACGCAGTCTTTTTCGGGAATATTATATTTTTGCGCCGAATCTTCTCTGCTCAGGTAATCAATGTAGACAACCCTGTCGGCATTTTTGCAAAGCAGGGGAGATTTCTGGGCGCCGATTTCATACCCGGTGCCTCGTATGTAGCGGGCGGCGAAATCATTGCGGATCCGGTACAGCCTGCTGGTGGTCAACGACAGGACGAAACGGGAAAGAGGGGGCAGGTGGGCCCGGTGGTGTTGCCATCTGGTTTTTCTTGCCGACATGTCAGCCTGGGGTGACCGTTGCGCCGCGCGGCATGGAGCCCGGCTCACCGGTCGGCACGGGAAATGATATTTCTGATTTTCCTGCCGGCGATATCCACCTGCCGGGAAAAAGGAAGCGAGGCAAAAATCATCCTGTTGATCAGTTGGGCGCTGTAAATGAGTTGATCCTCCTGCCGGGCATGGGGAACGACCAGCCCCAGGTGCCCGTAGCCGGAGTAGACTGCCTTGTGGGATATATGATGCTGCTCGAAATAATCAAGCAGTCCCGCCGACTCCGAGCTGCCGCGGATAAGATGGTCACCCTGAAAATCCCTGTCCCGCCCCAGGCCGTCGCAGAAAATCACCCCATGGTCAACAAGGCGGGGAAACGTCGCGGTGAGCACGTCGATCACCGACTGGCGGAGATCGACATCAAGCCATATGAGCATAAGGTCCTGATCGAAGTTTTGCAACGATTCATTGAACCAGCCCTTGACAAACGTCACCACCCCAGGCTTCCCCAGCCGTTGCAGGTTGTCCTGAACTTCCTCCAGGCTGCCCTTGAAATCGCCCTTGCCGTAATAGCCGTCGCCGGCCGGCAAACCCTCGAAGGAATCCGCGGCAATCAGCTCCAGGCCGAGATAATCGCAGATGTGGCTCAGGCAGCAGGTGGAGCCGCCTTTGAACACGCCGCATTCCAGGACCTTTCCCCGTATGCCGTAGCTTTTCAGGTAGTAGAGGTAAATCGCCATGGGGATCATGCCGATTCCGGCCCAGCCGGCGGTGTGGGTATCGTCGCCGTGATGATGGGTGGCGTCCCTGTTGACGTACTCCATCCCCCGGCGGACCTGGTCAAATTCATCCAGCATTTTGCGGATAAAGGGAAACAGGTCCCGGGCCCGGCCGGTCAATTTTGACCGGAGCAGCCGGCGCAGGGCATATCCTGTTGCATCATACCCGGGTATCGGCTCTCTGGTCGTATTGATCGACGAATAGGGTGACAGGGGCGCGGGGTACATGGTGTGCGGCTGAACCGGCGGAAGGTTGCCGGCAGCTCCTGAATCAGCAGTCGGGAAGAGGAGGCGGCAAAAAAAAGGCGGTCATTTTCAGGAAATGACCGCCTCGCAATTATACGCGGGAAACAGGCTTACTGGTTGTTGAAAATAACCGCGCTGGCGATGTTGTATCCCTGGGCATCGGTGCCGGCAACGCCATACTCAATGGCGATGGGTTTCTTCAGGGACATGGCCGTGAGAATGGTGGCCATCATCTGGTCGGTGCCGGTATTGCTGAGGGTCATCCAGCCGCTCTTGCTGCCGGCGGGATTAACGTTGCAGTTGATGACCTGCAGGCGGACAAAGGAGCCGTAAGGGCCGATCTGCTTCGGTGTGCATGCCGCCCAGGCAGCAAAGGCGTTGCTGGAAAAGAACGCACAGGACATAACCAGGCACGCTGCCGCCAAGGTGATTTTTTTCAGAGTCATAAGTCTTCTCCCTTCCTGATAGTTAGCAAAAGTTGATGATGAATAGCATTCTCATTTATTTCTGAGGAAATCTTAGAGGATTTTTTTAGGGAATACAAGATTTTTTTCGCTTATTGCATGACTTCCTTCCGTTTTCATGAAGATAGGTGTATTTTCCAAGCTCGATGGCCAGGACTACCTGTTGAGCCTCTGATATTCGGCAAAGGCGTTGCTGGCCCCGGCCATGATCGTTTCATCCTGCTCCTGGGAAGGGGGTGACGGGGAATTGGTGAATTCCTCGAAGGCGCTGCTGGCCCCGGCCATGATCGTTTCATCCTGCTCCGGGGGTTCCGCTTCCTTGGCGGACGTTTTCGCGGGA
The DNA here is from genome assembly GCA_022837185.1 of Desulfobacteraceae bacterium. Classification (GTDB taxonomy): domain Bacteria; phylum Desulfobacterota; class Desulfobulbia; order Desulfobulbales; family Desulfobulbaceae; genus UBA10518. The sequence goes on along the minus strand of JALHJD010000098.1, from coordinate 6,859 downwards.
CTCATGAATTCCTCCAGCGCGGCGCTGGCCCCGGCCATGATCGTTTCATCCTGTTCCTGGGGCTCCTGGGAAGAGGGCGTCGGGGAGTTGGTGAACTCCTCGAAGGCGGAACTGGCGCCGGCCATGATTGTTTCGTCCTGGTCCTCCGGTATCAACTCGGCGGCGGGGTTGTTCCGGTATTCGGCAAAGGCGACGGAGACGTCGTTCATGCCGCCTTCACCGGTCTCATCAATTTCCATTGTGGCGGTCATGCTCGACGGGGCTGTCTTTTTGTCCAGGAAAACGAGGTTCAGTTTTTTCTGCTCATTGTCACAGATTACCGAAAAATTGAGCTCCTTGAGGAGGCGGCTGAGGGCCTGGTTGAGGGGAGCCTGTTTGAGGACAATTGTCTTGGTGCTGTCCAGGACGGCATCGTCCTGGACCTCAATGGCGTAATTCGTCTGTTTTTCAATGTCCCGCAGGATATCGCGCACCGGTTTGTTGATTGCTTCGAGGGAAACCGGATGTTCACCCCATTCGCAGCCCGCGGTGGAGGGATCCGGGAAGAGGAAAAAGAGTGAGAGGGAGACGAAAAACACAAACTTGAGAAAGAAGGAAGGGTTCATAAACGGTACCTTGTAGAATTTTTTTGCAATCAGGCGATTGCTTAATCATAAGCACTTCCTGCCCCGGCTTCAAGCAAGTTCATACATTTCACTCGTCTTTTTGAGATTGGGGCTGTAACAGGGATCTCCCCGGCGCAACCGGTGGTCCCATTTCCGGCGGAAAACGGTCCTTTCCGGCAAAGCATTAATGGCCCGCAGCCTGGATGCAGGGGCGGTAAAGAGAGCCCGGGGGACGTAAACGATGCGCCATCGGGCCTGGAGGGCGGAGAGGGCGAAATCAAGCAGGGCATGGGGGCCGCGGAAGCGGGAGTCGAAACCGTTGAGCTGCCGCCACAGCTCCGTCCTGATCATGACGCAGAACGGATTGGGGACGCTGATGTTCCTGGCGGTTTTGGTTATTGCCATGTAGCCGGGCTCCGTGTGGTCAAAACCGGCGTAAGGGGTGATCATCTTCCCTTCCTCCTTGAAAAACATGCCGGCATAAAGAAATTTTCCCTCGTTGTCGAGCAGGCAGCCCGACGCCATGCCGACGTTTTCCAGGGTCAGCCAGGCGGCGAGGGTGCGCACGCTTTCCGCATCGGCGGGGAGGCATTCCTCTCCTTGAATAAAGATGTAGGGCGGCGGGTCGTCCAGAACCGGGCTTTCCATGACAACAGCAGCGTATTGATCGGGATGGGCCGCCGAGGGGACGGTGATGCAGCCGATCTCCTCCCGGGGGGGAAGCGGCAGGGATATCTGGTAATTGCCCCGCCACAGAGAGGGGTTTTCCGTGACCTCCGCCTGGATGTTCCTTCTTCGCAGGGCATCCCGCAGGGCCTCCATGCCCGCCTCAAAGGCATAGCTTTTCGCGTCATCGGCCATGGCGACGGATTCCGCGTGCTGCCGCCAGTGATAGAGAACCTGGGGCAGGTGTTTGACGTGCGGGGAAAACTCCATGCAGCGCAGAATGAGGTCGTAGTCCTGCGAGCCGTCATAGGGGGAGCGCAGTCCTCCGGCCTTGAGGATCAGTTCCCGCCGGTAGCACATGAGGTGAAAGATGTAGTTGCCGCCGTACAGGTTTTCCGGCGACCAGTCCGGTTTCATCAGGTGCATGAACCGCTTTCCGGCCGGCGAGATCATGTCCCGGTCCGAATAGAGAATATCGAGGGCGGGCTCTTTTTCCAAGGCGTCGATGAGGGACTGAACGGCTTCGGGGGCAAGACGGTCATCGTGGTCGAGAAAGACGATGAATTCTCCCTGGGCCGCGGCGATTCCCCGATTGGAGGCGGCCGAGATGCCGCCGGGCGATTCCCGGTCGGAAAATATAACCGTGATGCGGGGGTCCCGGCAGATTGCCGACCTGAGCACCAAAAGGGTTTCTGCATTGGCGGACCGGTCATCGACCAGAATCAACTCCCAGAACGGGGAGGTCTGGACCCGGACCGAAAGGATGCATTCGGTCAGGATGCGCGGGTCGGTATTAAAGACCGGGGTTACAATGCTGATCTTGATGTTTGCCGAGGCTTTTTTGGCCTGCTTGTGCTGCTGCAGCCATTGTTCCCTGGTGAGCACGGAATGCCTGTCCAGCCAGTCCTGGTAGGCCGGCCACTCGCTGGTCTGCCAGCGCTTGAGGGCCGTATCGTCGGGGACGACATGGGGATAGTATCGCAGGAAAGTCCAATTCCGGGCCGCCAGCAGGCGAAAAGGCGCATAGGCCGCGGGGCGCAGTATTTTGCGAACAAGGGAGTCCGTCCTGACCAGCGCCCTGCGGAAAAGGGAGCGCAGGACGATGAGGATCGAGACCGCCAGGGAGCCGCGGCTGGGACTGCTCCCGCCGTCCAGTCCGGCGGCGAGTCGTTTCACCGCGGCCCGGGCCCGGAAAAGAATCGTTGCCGGGACCGTAAGTCTTCCTCCCTGCTGGGAAATGTGGTTGCCGGAGACAAAATTGCTGCGCGAACTCCGGTCGTGAAACAGTGCCCTCAGGGACTCGGCGATGGTATTGTCCGTTATGGTGTTGAGGATGGAGGGCTGGAAATCGAGAAGGGGTTGGCTGTGGGCGGCAAACTCCCTGTTTTTCGCCCCAAGGCCCAGTAGTGTAATGCCGTGAAAATAGGGAACGTATTCGTTTGCGCCAATGGTATTGTAGCGCATCCGGTTATGGGAAATGGTGTTGAAGAGCGCGGTGCGGATCATTTTTATCCCGCCGCCGTAATTGCCCGTTATATTGTTTTCCCGGATGAGATTCATGCACCCGTTGTCCAGGGAAATGCCCGGCAGCTTCATGCTGGACGAACCGTCCGGAAGCTGGGGGTAGACGGTTATGAAGTCTATCTTCTTCTCCAGGGGGGAGGTGTCCCGCCGTTCGCCGTTGAGGGTGACGATATTGCGGCGGAATATATTGTAGCTGCTCCCCCAGTCAAAGCAGATCCCTTCCTTGTTGTTGTTGAGGAGGATATTGTCTTCAATGAGGCAGTTGAGGGCTCCCTCGAGATAGATCCCCTGGGCCCGGCAATGGCTGAGCAGGCAGTTCCTGATCAGGATATGGCGGGGGCGCATGGTTTTGGCTGTTATGGGCAGGGCCTCGTGAATGCGTTCCGGAACGTGTGCCGGGGTAACGGCCGGTGATGTGTGGCAGAGATGGATGGCGGCATCATGATTGAAAATGCCGCGGGAGCGCGAAACAGTGCAGTCCCGTATTTCGCCGTTGCGGGAATCGCCGATGAGGAGGATGCCGGCTGACAGGATATTGTCGAAACTACATCGGGATATGCTGAAATCCCGTCCATTGTGGATGATGACACCGCATCCTTCGGCGTTCAGACATTGGCAGTTTTTGATTGAAAAGGAGGCGGAACCGGTGATAAAGAGGAGATTTCTTCCGGAGGAGAATCGCAGCCCTTCAATTGTAAAGTCCCTGCAGTCCGTGACTTCGACAAAGAATTTATTCTCCTGCCGGAACAGTATCTCATTGCCTGAACCGTTGATATGGAAATGGCTGCAGTTGACCACCTGGAGTGCGGAATGTTGTTCAAGTATTGAAGAATCGATGGTTAACCGGAAATTATCCAGGCCTGCGATGCGGTGGGTTTCCGGGGGCAAGGCAATTTTTTCCAGGTTCTGCTTCGCAGGGGGCCGGCTTTGGTCGATATTCGTCTCAATCCGCTCCGCTTCCAGGGGCTCAAAGTGTTCGACCGCCGCGATCGTCATGGGCACCGGCGGATCGAGTCCGGCGGCCAGGAGAAGCTCACGGTTGACGGTTGGCGGTTTAGGGGAATGTGAAGGCATTGGGTGGAAGCCCGTCAGGTTAAGGGGAAAAAATGAAAACTGTCTCAATATAATCCCGTTTTTCAGAATTATTCAAGAAAACTATGGGGATCGGCGATCAATGCCTTTCGGGAAAGGAATCCGGGGGATCCGGGCAGAAACACTGAAGGGTGAAACACCGCTGTGTTGTGCTGCCTCGTGCAATGAGATATTGTGCTTGCATGAAGCAGAGGATATGTTCATCTCCGGTAACCTGAGCCATGAATAGAAATAAAAATAAAACTCTACTCATCCATATCGGCTGGCATAAAACCGCAACGACGGTGATCCAGTCCTATCTGGCCCGGCATCGAAAACAACTCGTCAGGTACGGTGTCTGTTATCCCGTCATAGAAGTCCGCTCTGTTTACGGCAGGATAAAGCATTGTGATTTTTATGCCTCCATCGTCAACGAACTGAGTCCGGGGGGGAAAAAATATGATGTTGGCCCGTTTGATGAATTGTTTCATCGGTCGCTGAAAGAGATCCGGGCCTCCGGATGCCCCTGGGCGATTATCAGCGATGAAGGGTTCAGCGCTCCGAATCCCGGAATCGCACAACGCATGGCTCGCTACAGAGATCATTTTGACGAGATAAAAATCGTCGCCTATCTCAGGCGGCAGGACCTGTTCCTGGAATCCTTCTACGCGCAGATCATCAGGCAGGAGGTTTCACGGGCCGGCGCGCCCTTCGACAAATTCATGCAAAGGCCGGATACGAGAAAACGGCTGGATTATGCCATGGTCCTCGACTGGTGGGCCGATGAATTCGGCGGCGAAAGCATAGTTGTCGCCCCGTTTGAGCCGCATATCATGGTTCCTGACCCTGTCACCCATTTTTTCCATCTGACCGGTCTGCCTGCCGCAGCCCTTGATGCACTGGCTGTTGCGGCAACAAAACACAATATTTCTCCGCCCCGGGAGATAACCGAGTTGTACAGGTACATGAACCTCAAGGGTGCGGATTTCCATGAGAACGTGCTGACCGAATATCTCCTGGAAAGTGAAGCCCCCCTGACCGATACGAAATATCTGAGCCTGGCCGACCGGAGGAAGATCCTCGAGAACTACAGGGAGGGCAATGAAAAGATAGCCAGGACGTATCTGCACAGGGAGGACGGCATCCTCTTTGAGGAGCCGGTCAGGGAGTATCCCAACTGCGCCGAAACCTGGACGGGATTGAAACCCTACGAGGTTCTCAACTATGCCATGCCGGCAATAGGCGGGATGTCCAGGGAGATTGCCCGACTGCGGAATGAGAATCAACGGATAGGCAGCGTGCGCAAGGAAATCTACCGTTTTCTGCTCAAGCTGTATGGAAAGTTGACCATAACGAAATAAAAAAACCGGATTACCGCCCCTCCTCAGTTGCGAAATTGCATGGCTTGCCAAGGACCGGTAGCGCCCCACCCCGCGCTGCGGGGACGAATGAGGAGAAGAACATGTTTGCTCGTCCGACTGTGCAGGGAAGAATTTGTAGGTCGGGGTGAGCTTGCGAACCCCGACACAAAGCCGTGGGAATTGTTGGGGTTCGCGAAGCTCACCACCAACCTACGGGACTGTATTCTATCTGCTTAATCTATCGTTTGTTATTCATAAGTTGTAATTATTTCGAGCCCCTTTTGTCCATTGCAGGGAGAAATCTCCCGGCATCGAAGACAGAAGATTTCTCCCTGCGGTGGAAATGCCGGCATTTTTCTCCGCCGGATTTTCTGTTGCCAATTTCCTGTGCGGCCGTCCCGTTGACTTGACAACCTGCGGCATCAATCGTACATACATAAGTAATAATCATTTTTACCAAGAGAGTGTGTCATGCAGAATATATTGAAATATATAAAATATTCTTTAGTCCTGCTGTTGATGCCCGTTGTTCTGGCCGGGGTCCTGCCGAAAGAAGCCAGCGCTCTTCTCCCAAGGGAGGATGCACGGTTGATTGCCGAATCAGAGGAGCCGTTAACCCGGCGTATTTACTCCTATGATATGGGGATAGATTCCTCCGGGGACGTGCACATAGTCTATTCCAAACCCTTTGATAATCGAACGGCCCGGATTTTTTATGTCAGGCGGGTGGCCGGGACGTGGGCAAGCACTCTCCTGACCGCAAGCGGCTTCCGAGGCAGCGTATCGACATTCCTGCAAGTGGATGACCGTGACCGGATTCACATCTGCTACATCAAGGACGAGGGCTCAAGCGAAGGCCTGTATTATACGGTCCTGCATAATGGCGTCGTCGAAAAGCAGGAAACCTTCGTCGACCGGGGCGGCTGGCACACCCGCATGCAGCTTGACGGGAACGGCTATCCGGTCTTTATCCGGGACAATGAGATATGGCAGGAAGATGTGAGCAAACTGGCTCTCGTGACAACCCGGGATGGTGCAACATGGGAGATGTCCTACCTTGATCTCCCCAATGTTCCCAAGTTCAGGATTGCGGACTTCCTGGTTGAAAACGGCGTCTATCACATCACCTACGGTGATTCCGCCTATGTCAGGCCGGTCCTCGACGGGCACGGCTCGACGACGTACGTGGACGGGATTTTTCATAATCTGTGGTATGCACGGTCCCAGAGCGGCAGCAACTGGACCGCTCCGGTTCTTCTGGACGGTTCCGGGACCCTGTACGACAGGGAGTACTGGACCGCCATGGCGCTGGACGGGGGCAATCCGCTTGTTTCCATGTACAAGTACAATGAGTACGGCGGCAAATATGCCACCGGAACATCCGCCATCCTTATCCGATTCAGCGGCGGCGCGTGGCTGAAGAAAACGATCACCGGCACCGATTACCCCAATACCCGGGAAGGAATGGGCATGGGATTGGCCGTCAATGGTCCGGGCGACTATTTCGGGGTCTGGAACTATTCGCCGGATTACATCATCCCCGATGACGAATTTACCAACAGCGGCAATACCGCACGGAAAACTGAGAGACCTGGACCAGCTTGTCCTGTCTTTCGGACGGTCGACTCCTGG
>JALHJD010000427.1 GCA_022837185.1 Desulfobacteraceae bacterium | reverse complement strand
ATCCAGGCCTTCGGCGCCGGGTTCCGGCAGGTCGGCGGCGGCCGGCTCCTCCCGGGGCTGCATCATTTTCTGCACCGCCTCCTGGAGCCTGCTTTCGGAATCGAACAGGAACTGGGCCGAGGTCACCACCCGCTCGCCCACCCGTACTCCGGACAGCACCTGGATGAATCCTTCCCCGTCGCTGATCCCGGTGGTCACGGGCCGCGGTTCGAACTTGCCCCCGCCGAGAGCCACGAACACGGTCTGCCGCGTGCCGGATCGCAGCACCGCGCTGGCCGGCACCGCCAGGGTGTCGCTGACCGGATCGGCGGCAATGCTGACGTTGGCGAACATGCCGGGCTTCAGTTCCCAGCCGGGATTGGCCATTTCGATCCGCGCCCGGACGGTGCGGGTTTCTCCCTGGAGATAGGGGTAGATGTAGGTGATTTTGCCTTCCAGCTGCTGCCGGGCATAGGGCAGCTCGACCCTGGCGGTGAGCCCCGTCTTGACCCAGGGCAGCTCGAATTCATAGATGTCGGCATTGATCCAGACCGTGCTGATGTCCGAAATCTGCAGCAGTTCCATGCCCGGCATGACGCGCATGCCCTCGACCACCGGCTTGGCCGTGACGATGCCGCCGTAGGGACTGTACAGGGTCATGGTTTTCCGCACCTCGCCGATGCGTTTCAGCTCCTCGATCTGCCGGTCGGAGATATCCCAGTAGCTGAGGCGGGTGCGGGCCGCGTCCAGCAGGCGGCCGGCCCCGGCGGCTATTTCGGCAAAGGGGCTCCGGGCCAGCCGCTCATTGTGTTCCAGGGCCAGCAGATATTCCTGCTGGGCCGCCACCAGTTCCGGACTGTAGATCTCCATGAGGGGCTGCCTTTCCTCAACGGTCTGGCCTTCCTGATTGATGTGGAGGCGTTCGATCCAGCCCTCGATTTTGCTGTTGACCGAATATTGGCGCGGCTCTTCATAGGTCACCAGGCCGATGGTGCGGATGGTCCGCTCCAGGCGGCGGCGCTCCACCGGGGCGGTGCGCACCCCGATGTTCTGCATGGTTGTCGGGTCGATGACGATCTGGCCGGGAACGGCGCCATCCTCGTAAACGGGCACCAGGTCGTGCCCCATGTAGTCCTGTCCCGGTTCGTCGCGCACATAGGAGGGATCCATGGGGGAGACCCAGTGCTTGACCTTCCGCTCCGCCGGCTGTGCCGCCGCGGACTCCGCCCCCTCCTTCATGGGAGTGAGCTTCATGCCGCAGATCGGGCACAGGCCCGGTTCATCCTGGATGATGAAGGGGTGCATGCCGCAGGTGTAGCGCACCTTTTTGCCGGTTTCGCTGTCCGCGGCAAGGGCCCCGCGGAGTTCCGGCCCCGGAGCGGCAATGAAGGAGCCGGAGCCGAGGAAGGTGACCAGGGCGACGGCGAGAAGGAAGGAAATCACGGCTTGCT
>JALHJD010000426.1 GCA_022837185.1 Desulfobacteraceae bacterium | reverse complement strand
ACATGGCTATTCTCCCGGAACTGACCCTGTTGACCGGTGCGCTGGCTTTTTTTGTCCTCAGTCTGTACCGGCAGCTGGAGAGCAACCAGCTCAAAAATACCGCCGTCTTTTTTGGTTTTCTCACCTTCATTGCCACGCTTATCGCCGTAAACGATCAGGCAACGATCTTTTTCGAAAGCTACCGGATCGACCTCTACTCGCAGCTGTTCAAGCTGATGATCGGCCTCGGCCTGGCCATCTCCCTTGTTTTCGGTCAGCACCTCAAGGATATCGAGGAATCGGTCCGCCCCGAATACTACCTGTTCCTCTTTTTGTGCGCCCTGGGCCTGATGATGCTGGTCAGCTCCGTGGAACTGATCACCATCTTCGTTTCCCTGGAACTTTCCTCCTTTGCCCTCTACCTGCTCGTCCCCATGCGCAGCGATCATAAAGGACTGCGGGTCCAGATGGAAGCCGGCATCAAGTACATCCTCTTCGGCGTCATGGCCACCGGGTTCATGCTGTTCGGCATGAGCTATATTTTCGGCCTGACGGGCAGCACCTATCTCCATGAAATAGTTGCCGGCCTGCAGAGTGCGCCCCAGCCAGCCGCCCTGTTTGCCCTCCTGATGGTCATGGCCGGCTTCTTCTTCAAGCTGGCCGTATTCCCCATGCATTTCTGGGTGCCGGACATCTATCAGGGCGCCGCCAACGAAACCACCGGTTTCATTGCCACCGTCCCCAAGCTCGGGGCCGTGGCTCTCCTGATCCGGATCGTGTCCCTGAGCTCCGGGGAGGGCATGTTCCTGATCTACATGCTCATGATCCTTGCTCTCAGCTCCATGTTCTACGGCAACCTCAGCGCCCTGGTCCAGACCGATCTCAAGCGGCTGCTCGGCTATTCCGGCATCGCCCATGCCGGTTTCATCCTGCTCGGCCTCCTGACCCTGGATCCCGGGGGATACGCCATAGCCATGTACTACATAGCCGGTTATGTCATCATGAACCTGGCCTGTTTCCTGGTGCTGTGCAATGTCTCGCAGCAAGGGGAAAACCTTGCCATTGAAGACCTCCGGGGCCTGCACCAGCGCCAGCCCGTCCTGGCCTTTGTCCTGGCCGTCGGTCTCTTTGCCCTGGCGGGCATTCCGCCCTTCGTGGGCTTCATGGGCAAGTTCATGCTGCTGACCGGGGCCCTGGAAGCCGGGGGGACGCAAAACCTGATCTACCTGGCCGTGGTCACCCTGGCCGCCATAAATACCGGCATTGCGATCTACTACTATCTTTCCGTGGTGCGGACCGCCTACACCGTTGATCCCGGGGACAGCCCGGCGGTTACCGTGGACGGTCTGAACAAGGCGGCCGGCATCGTGCTGGTGGTGCTGATCATCCTCATGGGCGCCCTGCCGGCCAAAATAGTGGCCATTGCCGACACGGCGGTCAAAAGCATCATGTAA
>JALHJD010000425.1 GCA_022837185.1 Desulfobacteraceae bacterium | reverse complement strand
TGCCGAATATATCGAGGAGAAGCTGGCCGCCAGACAGTAACCGGCAGGCCGGAGGAGATTCATGACCATGACCCCGACAACAGCCGCGGCGGAAAAACCGCGTTTTTCCGATCTTCTGGCGCACCCCGGTGTGCGGGAGCGCTGGGAGAAAGTGCGGAAGTATTTTTTCCTGCGGGAATCCACCTACGACATGACCAACCGCTGCAACATCCGGTGTGACGGCTGCTACTGCTACGAGGGGGACAAGCAGTTTGCCGCGGAAAATCTTTCCGCTCCGGAGTGGCGCCGGCTGATGCAGGCTGAAAAGGCGCGCGGCATTACCTATGTGGTGCTGGCGGGGGCGGAACCGTCCCTGGTTCCCCAACTGCTCTCCGTCTGCTATGACGAAATGCCGCTGGGGAGCATCGCCACCAACGGATTCAGAAAGATACCGGAGTCGGTCGGCTACAAGATCCATATTTCCGTCTGGGGCAACGACGCGACAAGCGAAAAAACGCGCGGCGCTAAACATCTCCTCAAAAAGCAGATTGAGAATTATCAAAATGATCCCCGCGCGGTTTTCGTATATACGTTTACGCGCGACAACATCGAAGAGGCCTCTGACGTGGCGGCCGATCTGGTCACCGCCGGCTGCCGGATGACGTTCAATGTCTTTTCTTCTCCGGTCGGATACACAGGGCCCCTGCGCCATGACGCGGAGTCGCTTTTGAAAACCCGGGAGATGATGCTGGCGCTTTTAAGCCGCTATCCCCGGCAGGTGCTCTTTTCCGCCTACAACGCCGTCGCCCATACCAGCGGGCAGGGGCTGCACGCGCTTTACGGCTGTTCTTATCCCCGCTGCAATCCGTCGCAGGATATCGGCCTGGGCCGCTCCTTCCGCCAGTACCGGACGGATTTGAACTGGGACCGGTCGGTGGCCTGCTGCGTGCCGGATACGGACTGCGCCGACTGCCGCCATTACGCCGCCGGCTCCGCCGTGGTGACGGCAAGGCTCTACCGCCATGTCGGCGACGCCGACACCTTCATGTCCTGGCTGGACTACGTAGACACCTATCTGGCGGTCTGGGTCATGGGATATGAAAAAGGCGAAAATCTCTGTTCGAAGATCATCCGCCCGCCGGGTGCGGCCGGCGGCTTCGGATCCCGGGACCGAGAGGAACGAATGAGGAAGGAAGGAAGATGAAAACGGTAAGCACCCTGCTGGATGCCGAATGGCGCGAACGCTATCGCCGGATATCCAGCCTCAACATCCGCAGCTCCATTTACGATCTCACCTGCCGCTGCAATCTGCGCTGCAAGGGATGTTTCTTCTTTTCCTCGGGTGAACATCACGTTCAGGAAGAAATGGATATCCGCAAGTGGGAAGCGTTCATCGACGGGGAAAAAGCCCGCGGCGTGAATCTGGCGATTCTCATCGGCGGCGAACCGACGCTGT
>JALHJD010000097.1 GCA_022837185.1 Desulfobacteraceae bacterium | reverse complement strand
TTCTTTGGGCATTTTTTCCATGAACGCATTTGTTACGGCTCTGGTTCCGATCATTGTTCTCATTATCCTGGGGTTTGTCCTGCGGCGCGTCGGGTTTTTGCCTGATCAGGCCTGGGCCGGGATGGAGAAGTTGACTTATTACGTCCTGCTGCCTTCCCTGCTTGTCCGGTCCCTGGGCAAACAGACCCTTGCCGGGGTGCCCTGGCCGGCGATGCTGATTGTTGTGGTCGGGACGTTGACGATCGCCGCGGGGGTGCTGATCCTGCTCCATAAAGTACGTCCGGGCAACAACGCCACCTTTACGTCGATTTTCCAGGGCGGGGTGCGGTTCAACACCTACATCACCCTGGCGGTCGCCCAGAATCTTTACGGTCCGGCGGGGCTGGCCATGGGTTCGGTGGCGGCCGGATTCATGATCGTGCTGATCAATCTGTACTGCATATCGGTCTTCGTCCTGTGGGGGAAGGCATCCTTTCGGGGGGTTTATCCCTTTGTGCGGGAGGTGGTGGCCAATCCCCTGATCGTCGCCTGCACCATCGGGTGGGTGCTCAGCTTGAGCGGCATCGGTCTGCCGTACATGACAGGCGACATCCTGGAGATCATCGGCCGGGCCGCCTTGCCCTTCGGCCTCCTGGCCGTTGGCGCGGCCCTGCGGCCGGAGACCGTCCGGGGGCAGGTAAGTCCGATCGTCGTTTCCACCGTCACCCAGTTCGGCTTGAAGCCGCTGATCGTCGCGGTCCTGATTTCCCTCACCGGCCTCAGCGGAGTGGAGGCCGGCGCCCTTGTCATTGCCTTCATGACCCCGACCTCCCCGGCCGGGTACATCCTTGCCAGACAACTGGGGGGAGACACGGAAACCATAGCTTCCATCATCACCCTGCAGACACTGCTGGCTTTCATCATGATGCCCGTTATCGGCCTGTTGCTGCTTGAGTATTGAAGCGGGAACAGTTGCGCCGCGTCAGCTCAACTCACAAAGGACAATTTCCCGGTCTCTTTTCCTGCAGACTGCAGGTGAGCCCCTCCCCGCGCAACCGGAAGGTTGCCTTACACAATCCCGGACCCCAGGGCCAGGGCGATGCCGAACAGGAGAATGCCCGTCAGGGTCTGGACGGTCTTCATGGTGATCTTGTGCAGGTAGCGTTTGGCGATCATGACCCCGGCAAAGGCGGAAAGGGTGGCGCCGAGGATCAGGGGCCACTGGTCCGGGCCGGTTGGGGCGGCGGTTTTGGCGGCCAGGAACACGACCGCGTAGGTGGCGATCCGGGCCATGTCGACCAGGAAGCCGATGGCGGCGCTGGTGCCGACAAAGGCCTCGGTGGATATCCCGGTTTTGACGAGAAAGGCCGAGCGCAGCGCGCCCTGATGGCCGGAGAAGCCGCCGAAGAAGCCGGACAGGAGGCCGCCCAGCACCAGGTGGCGGCGGTCAAACTTCAGGTCCCGGAGCCGGGGCAGGAGCTCGAACAGGGCGAACACCAGCATCAGGGCTGCCATGACCAGCTTGATCGGGGTAACGATTGCGGTGCGCGGCCCCAGGGAATACCTGGCGAGTTCCCCGAAATGGGCGACGAAGCCGAGGGCGGCGGCGCCGGCAAAGGCGGCGATGATCGCCGGGATGCCGAAGCGGAGGACCAGGGCGCGGTCCGCATGCCTGCCGACGGCGGCCATTTTGAACATGCTGTGGGCGCCGTGCACCACAGCGGTGGCGGCCACGGCCATTTCCACCGGGAAGAAGAGGGCAAAGACGGGCATCAGCAGGGTGCCCAGGCCGAAGCCCGAGTACAGGGTCAGTCCCGCGGTGATCAGCGACGCGGTGGAGACAACGAGCAGCGATATCATGGGTGATGTTTTTCCTTGCCGGTTTCGGCCATGAGTTCCTCAAGCTGGCGCAGCGCCGCTGCGAGCGCCTCCCTGCCTTTCTCCGTCGCATAAAAGGAGCGTTTCGCCCGGGGGCCGCCGCCGGGATCGACCTCGCAGCGCAGCCAGCCGAGGCGCTCCATGCGGTGGAGGATGGGATACAGGGTCCCGGGACTGACCTCGTACCCGTGGCGGCGGAGTTCCTGCAGCATCCACTGCCCCACCACCGGCCCGGAGGAGGCGTGGCGCAGGATGTGTACTTTCCAGAACCCGAGAAGGATTTCTCGCTGCAGTGCTTTTGAGTCAGTCGCATCCATAGTAATTACGATTAACGTATACGGTTATCGTAATAAAGTCAAGAGGGAAATGTCGGCGGGTTGATAGGATGATTCGGGGATGAACAAGGAAAGTGACGGCGCCGACCGCCTTGCCCGCCCTGCGCGCTCGGTTTTCTGACCGGGCAGGCAGGGCTATTGAGCGTACCCCCAGCTTTTCAGGCGCTGGTAGGCATACTGGGCCTGGGAGCCCTGCCGGACGTGTTGGAGAAACTGCCGGTAATGGGCGGCCGCGTCTTCGATTCTCTGCATGCCTTCCAGGGACAGTCCCTTGAAAAAAAGAATGTTGGGGTTGCCGGGCAGCAGTCTGTCGTACTGGTTGAACCGCTGGTAGGCCTGTTCGTACTTTTTGCCGATGATGCCGGTGATGCCGGCTATGGCGTGGGCCTGCGCCTCCTGCGGATAGACCTGGGCGGCCCGCTGGGCGTAGCGTTCGGCCTCCCTGTTCTGCTCCTGGGCCAGCTTGCATTTGGACATCATCAGCAGGGCGGCATAATCATTGGGGGCGGTGCGCAGCGCCTTGGCCAGTTCCTGCTCCGCCTGAGGATATTTCTTCTGCCCCATGGCGGTCTGGGCGTTCTGCATGGCGGTGAAGGCGTCTTTCATCCTGCGCAGCCCGGCGGTGTGGTCCATGTACCGCTGCCGGTGGTCGGGACCGGAGAGCATGCTGCCGTATCGCTCCCGGGCGTTCTGTACCGCTGTCCGGTGCCGCTCCTCGCCCATGGGGTGGGTGGCGAACATCGTTTCAATGGCATTGGGTTTGCGCCGGCCGTTCTCCAGGAGGATCTCCATCAGGCCGACCATGCCCTGGGGCGTGTAGCCGACCCGGGTCATGTACTCCATGCCCAGGGCATCGGCTTCGCGTTCGTTGTCCCTGCTGTAGTGGGCGAGGAGGGCGCCGGCACCGATGCCGCCGATATCCTGGATCAACCCGCCGTAGCCCGTGGTGCTGGTTGCAATGGCCGCGCCGGCGACGAGGAGATTGGCCAGGGCGCCCTTGGTTGCCTGTTCGGCGGTGTGGCGGGCGTTGACATGCCCGATCTCGTGGCCGACCAGGGCCGCCAGTTCGGCTTCATTTTCCAGTTCGGCCAGGATGCCGCGGGTGACGGCGATGGAGCCGCCGGGAAAGGCGTAGGCATTGATGTAGGACGCGTTGACGGCCCGGAAGGAAAAAGGCATGTCCGGCCGGTGGGACCGCTGGGCCAGCTCCATGCCGACCCGGTTGATGTACTCATTGAGCTGCCGGTCCTGGACGACGCCGTAATCGGAGGAAAACTGGAACGGCGACTGCTGCCGGTCCACGGCGATTTCGTCCTCCGGGCTCATCAGCATGAATTGCTTCCGGCCGGTCACCGGGTCCATGGCGCAGCCCGAGAAGATTGCAGGCGACAGGCAGACACCGGCACCCAGGCCGAGCATTTTCAGGAGCTCCCGCCTGGTCAGTATTTCCGTTTTCCGCAAAGGTGATTTCATGGCTGATCATTCCTCCGCAAGAGTTTCGGCCAGTCCACCGTCAGGAGCAGCCGGCGCACGGCCTCGTAGATGCGCGGTTCGCCGCTTGCCCTCGGCCCGGCGACATTCATGATTTCTATTCTATACCGTTTTATCCATTTTTCCAATGCCGTGACCGCCGAAGGATGGGAAACCTGCTCCAGGTCGAGAATCAGGCAGGGCCGGTCATGCTTCAGCGCCAGGCTTTCGGTCAGGGCCGAGCCGCCGGTCAGGGGTCCGAAGGAGACGATCAGGGTTCCGTCGCTGTCGACGATGTTTTTTTCGGTGCGGTCGCGGTAGCTTTCTGAATCCAACTCCCGCAGGGCATAGCGCGGGGGCAGGGGCCCGTCTTCGGTTTTCCGGCCCCGGGGCAGCCAGCCGCCGTGGGGGATTCCGAGTTCGATGGCCGCGTCAAGGGCGGCCCGGTCGGCCCCGGTCTGTCCGCCGGAGATGATCTTCACGGTCCGGAATCGACGGCCTTGAAGCGGTTTCTGGGAGCGGTGCAGACAGGGCAGTGCTCCGGGGGTTCACCGGTGGCGATATAGCCGCAGAAGTCGCAGACCGAGTAGGCGGCGTCTTCGCTTCCCTGATCGAGGCGCTCGTGCAGTTCCATGGTCCGCCGGTCAACCTCGATGCTGTGGGAAAAGCCGGTGGCCAGCGCCTTGCTGCCGGCCTGCTCCGCCTCGCCCAGCAGATCACGGTACCGGTCGATGCCGACGAGGAGTTCGGTGCCGAAGGCGGTGCGGACGTTTTCAGCGGTGGGGCCGACAGCGCCGCGCATCTGCACCAGGAAGCGCTGGGCCTGCCTGGCCTTGGACTCGGCCAGGGCCAGGAAAAGCGTTGCCAGCCGGGGCTGGCCGTCCTTGACGGCCCGCAAGGCATACAACCGGCTCCGCTCGGCGGTTCGCGACAGGCCGGCAAAGAGTTCCGGCAGGGTGCGTTCCAGGTTCTCCATGATGCGTTCTCCTGTTCTATTGTCCGTTTTCAGGCAAGGAGGCCGCCAGTTGGGCGGCGATCGAGTGCATGTTGGCCAGGTAGTCGCGGGCCAGGGGATCAAGGGTCACCACCGTGGCGCCGATGGACCGGGCAATGGTGGCGGCCGCTTTTTCCGAAAACTGGGGCTGGGAAAAAATGAACCGGATCTTGTCCGCTTCCGCCTCCTCGATGAGGCGGGCGAGCTGCCTTGCGCCGGGCTGTTTGCCGCCGGGGTTGATGGCTTTCTGCTTCAGGCCGTAGGCCCGGCAGAAATAGCCGTAGGCCGGATGAAAGACATAAATTGTGCGTCCGGCCATGGGTTGGAGAAGCTCGCGGAGGGTCCGGTCGAGTTCCTGGAGATCGGCGGCCAGGAGGGCGAAATTGGCGGTGTACGCTCTGGCGCCCTCCGGGTCGAGGCTGATCAGGGTATCGCGGATCAGGACCGCCTGGCGCAGGGCCAGCAGGGGATCAAGCCAGGTATGAGGGTCGAGGTCATCCCCATGGTCATGATGGTCGTCGTGGCTTTCGGCCGCTCCCAGCAAGTCCAGGCCTTCCTGGAGGTCGATGACCCGCAGGTCGGGAATGGAGCGGCTGAGCCTGGGTATCATGGCGTTTTCAAAAGGGACGCCGATGCGGAAATAGATCCGGGCGCCGGCGAGCTGCGCCATCTGCTGCGGGGTCGGCGCAAAGGTGTGCGGGTCCTGCCCGGGCTTGACAAGTGCCTGCACCCGCACCCGGTCGCCGCCGATGCGCTCGACAAAATATTCCTGGGGCAGGATGGAGACAAAGACGCGCAGGGGCTCCGCGGGACCGGCCGCCCTGGCCGGCGCGGGCTGAAGGAGCAGGGGGGCCAGGACCAGCAGGCACAGCCACAGCGGGCGGAGAACACAGCGGGGGAAAATCGTTTTCATGTCGACCTGGGCGTATGGTGCTTGGGCGGAGTGATGTTTATTTCGTCCGCCTAAGGTAGCACAGTTTGGCGCCAGCGTCCAGTCCCGGTGCAGGGGTGAGGCGCTTCCCCGCAGGAAAAAAACTTGCGCGGGAAGCGAAAGGGGACGCTGGTCGAGGCCCTGGAGGCGACGAACGGCAATCAGACCAGGGCGGCGAAAATACTCGGGGTGAGCAGGGTTACTGTCTGGAAATGGGTCCGAAAATACGGTATCCGCCTCACCGCTCATGTTGCCAGGGAAACGGCAAGGCAAATCTGATTGCCACCGTCGTCATTGGGGGGGAGACCGGGTCCGGGGCTGTGGCGCTGATGTTCCGGAACAGGCGTTCGGCCGGGTCGGCGGGGCCGGACGCTCCGGTCCTCCCATCAATCCCGGCGGATGTTGATGCGCTGATCGGTCATGATGAGGCGGCCGGGGTCAAATCCCAGCCGGCCGGTTTCGCTGATGAGCTGCTGCAGCAGGTCCGGCTCCAGTTGCGGAGTTCTGGCAAGTATCCAGAGATATTTTCTGGACGGTGCGCCGACCACAACATAGTGGTAGCCGGGGTCAAGCTTGAGTATCCAGTAGTCGCCGTAAAAGGGCCGGAAGAACGAGACCTTCAGCCGGGCGTTGGTTGCGGGGTCGACCACTTTGGCTCGACCGACGGCCTGCTTGATTTTTCCCCCCTTGTCGGCAAGAACACACCGGTTGACGACCTCCAGGGTCCCGTCGTCCCGCAGGGCATAGTCGGCGGTGACCGCCGCGCAACCTTTTTCGAACCAATGGGGGTAGCGGGCTATCTCGTACCACCGGCCGGCATATTTCTCCAGGTCGACATGTGCCACGGTCGGCAGAGGGGGGTGGTGCCTTGCGCCGGCGCAGCCGGCCAGCGGCAGCAGGCAGAGAATGAGCAGTGCGGGGCGGATCAGGTTCATTGTCCATTGCCCTCCCGGGCCGAAGTTATGCTTGCGTTCTTTTCCACCGCGGCGATAGAGGCGGGGACGTCAAATTTCCCTGCGCCTGCCGGGGGGCGGCGCCGGAGGGGGTTACTCCGCTGCCGGCAGATAGACGAATACCTCCTGGAAGGAGGAAACATACTTGTATTGCTCCACCCGGACCGCAAACAATGCGGTGGACGGCGCTTCGATGAATTCCCGCCGGGAAGGGTGCCGGGCCAGGAAACGGGTGCCGTGCCTTTTCTTCTCATCTCCTTCGAGCTCCCCAGCTGCGCCCGGCACGGTAAGCGCCGCGGCCTGCTGCAGGTCTTCCGCCCTGTTGCTCCGGCTGTCGATGAGCAGGGCCACCCGGGGGTCGGCCCTCAGGTTGGCGTACTTGTTCGTTTCCCGGCTGGTGGCGAAATACAGGGCCAGCAGGTCGTCGTCGGCGGTAAAGGCGACAAGGCTGGCATAGGGCCGGCCCCGGTCGCTGATGGCCAGTACCGCCAGGCGCCGGCCGGTGAGGAGTTCTCCGATTTTATCCCGCAGCTGGAGCCTGTCCATATCCCCCTCCCTTGACGTTCACAGGCCGAGATCCTCCCTGAGGCGCAGGACGGCCAGTTCCTTGGCCTTGGCCTCGACATCGATGGTCGCATGCACATCCCGCCAGCAGGCGGGAAAGTCGGCCGGATCAATATAATCGGCGTGCGGTTTCGGCGAGCCGTTCTGCCAGCCGTTTTTCGGCGAGGAAAGGTGAAAATAGGGCTCCCGGCCCAGGGCGTGCCAGTGGGCCATACAGAGGTCGGTTGCTTGCTCGGTGCCCAGATCGTCGGGCAGGCAGCGGTGATGGTGCACGTCATAGATGAAGGGGAGGGAGAGCCTGCGGCAGACGGGCAGCAGATCGGACGGGGTGAAGGAGCTGTCGTCGTTTTCCAGGGTCAGTCGGCCGCGGACCTTCGCGGACAGGCGGTGAAAATTTTTTTCCAGCCGCCGCAGGGCCTGTTGCTTGTCGCCGTAGCTGCCGCCGGCGTGCAGATTGATGACTTCGGCGTCCAGCAGCTCGGCCAGGTCGCCCTGGTATTCCAGCTCCCGGATGGTATTGGCAACCACCTCTTCCCTTGGAGAAGACAGGACATTGAACTGGTCGGGATGCAGGCTCAGGCGGATATCATTCTTTTTCCGGAATGCCCGGATTTGCGAGCAGATCCGGCGGATCGCCCTGCTTTCCGGCAGGTCGGCGACCGTATAACCGATCTCCGGATGAGTGGCGCGGGGAAAAAGGGGGGAAGGGATGCGGTAGGCGCCGATGCCGTGGCCGGCGAGAAAGTGCAGGGCCTCCCGCACGGCGGCCACGTTGTGCAGGCACAGGGATGAGAGGCGGCGCAGCTGTTCGTCGCGCGGCAGCGCCCGCAGGGCCTTTGCCGTTGTCTGCCTGAACTTGATGGGCTGGGCTCGGAAGAGGCAGCAGAGGCCAAGGCGCAGCATGCAGTATATGTTCCGGGGGGTTGGGTTGTCGGGACTCGCTCGCCCCGGAACTGAACACCATCCGGAGCGGCGTGTCAAGCACAAGGCGGCCGGACCGGCGCCACATTTCCGCCGGTCATTGTTTCCAGCCGGCCGCAGAAAGGGTCCGTTTTTTTATTTTTTGTGCAACGGTGCGTTTATTTTTTTGACAGTATGTTTAATTTATAGTCAGATTGTATAATGTTTTCTTGTGTCGGAGAGGCGATTGGCTTATAATCGAATTGATTTCGACACACATTGTCAACTGTCGTCAATTTGCCTGAATTTGTGGAGAAGGCGCCATGTTCCCAGCCCAAGCAATGGAAAAGCGGTCTCTCGTTCGCTACAGAATGAAAGATGCCCTGTTTGCCGCCATTCAAGGTGAGAACGGCTACAGCATGGCAAACGTTGTTGATTTGAACAGCAACGGGGCAGGGTTGCATCTGGCGGGCAAGGAAAAGAACCTGCCGGAGGAAGTGATTATGTTCGACCTTCTCTCGCAAGAAAAACGCATTGTCCTGCGGTCGCTTCTGGCGCGTGTTGTCTACACCCGGGCGGCAAATCCGCACGGCAATGACGGCGGTGACCCGCCGAAGCGATACGGACTGCAGTTTGTCAATCTTTCCGCCCTGGAAAAACGGATGCTGGATCTCGTCGCCAAAAAATACGGCCTCCCTGAATAACTATCCACAAAGACATTTTCTCCTCCCCTCTCTGCATCCCTGTTCATTGTTGACTGGACCCTGTTTATTGCAAATCCCCTGCGAGGCAATTTTTTCATCCTTTGAATAATGAAGAGAAGTCGCCGGAAATGGTATGGTTACACTCTCTCAGCGGATTTTTGCAACACAGGACCAGTATGTTGGACGCATAAGATATATAATCCGGTCATGCCTGCTTGATGCAGGCCCCTTTGACCGGCCGTGCTGTCTTGAGCAGGGCTGCCGGGATATCGCACGCCCCTGGTAATTTCGGTAAATGGATGTATAATGCCTCCCTTATCGAATATTTCGTCCATTGAATAATGACAAAAAACAAACAATTCCTGAACAGGAACTCCCTGTTTCGATTCTTCGATTTTCACCCCGCACCCATGGTGGCATTCAGCTTTATGGGGGTCATTATAACCGGGGCAATCCTGCTTAAATTACCCGCCGCAACCGAGGGGGGATATATCTCTTTTATCGATGCGTTGTTTACCGCCACTTCAGCGGTATGTGTCACGGGCCTGGTTGTGGTGGATACCGGGACTTTTTTCAGTCAATTCGGTCAGTGGGTCATCCTGGTATTGATCCAGATCGGCGGTCTCGGCGTCATGACTGTGTCGGTCATGCTGTTCAGGGCCATCGGCCGGAGCATCACCTTCAGGCAGCGGATGGCCCTGCAGGATATATTCGCTCATACTCCCCGAGAGGACATCCTTCAAGTCGTCAAAACAATTATTCTTTTCACTATCATGGCTGAAACCGCCGGTTTTCTTTTATTCTTCCTGCATTGGAGCCATGAATTTCCTCCGGGCAAAGCGGCTTATTTTGCACTGTTTCATTCTGTCTCCGCCTTCTGCAACGCCGGCTTCTCCACCTACAGCGACAACGTGGCGGGGCTCACCGGCTCGCCGCTGATCATGGGCACGCTGATGGCCCTGGTTGTCGTCGGCGGCCTGGGCTACGCGGTGCTGCTCG
>JALHJD010000096.1 GCA_022837185.1 Desulfobacteraceae bacterium | reverse complement strand
GATGCTCCCCCAGGGCTACAAACAGCGGCTGGCCCTGGCCGTCGCCCTGATGCACGAACCGGCCATCCTCTTCCTGGACGAGCCCACCTCCGGCGTCGATCCCCTGGCCCGGCGGGAGTTCTGGGCCCATATCAACTCCCTGGCCGAACAGGGGGTCACCGTCCTGGTGACCACCCATTTCATGGAAGAGGCGGAATACTGCGACCGCCTGGTGATCATGGCCGAGGGGGAGGTGCTGGCCCAGGGGACCCCGGAGGAGATCAAGGCCATGGTCCGGGCCGGCGGGGGAGAGGATGTCGACATGGAACAGGCCTTTATCGGCCTGCTGGAATCACGGCAGGGGACGGAGGCCGGCACATGACCCTAGCCACCTTCATGCGGCTGCGCGGATTTGTCCGCAAGGAGTGGCTCCAGATCGTCCGCGACCCCTCCAGCATAGGCATTGCCTTTGTTCTGCCGGTCCTGCTGCTGCTCGTTTTCGGCTACGGCGTTTCCCTCGACGCCCGGGATATTCCGCTGGCCATCGTGGTGGAGCATCCCGGCCCGGAGGCCGACAGCTTTACCGCCGGGTTCTATCGCTCCCCCTATTTCGTGCCGCTGCCCATGCCGACCATCCAGGAGGCGGAACAGGCAATGCGGGAAGCAAAGGTGGACGGCATCGTCTGGCTGCGGGAAAATTTCGACCGCGGCTACCTGCAGCAGAGGGAACCGCCCATCAACATCATCATCAACGGGCTTGACGCCAACACCGCCCGGCTGGTGGAGGGATACGTGCAGGGGGTGTGGGCGGGATGGCTTGAACGGCAGGCGGAGGAGGCGGGCAGGGCGGCATCGGTGCCGGTCAGGCTGGAGCAGCGCATCTGGTACAACCCGGAAGTCCGCTCCACCGATTTCCTGGTCCCGGGCATCATCGCCGTGGTCATGACCCTGATCGGCGCCCTGCTGACCGCTCTGATCATCGCCAGGGAATGGGAACGGGGGACCATGGAGGCCATGCTGGTCACCCCGGTCACGGTGCGCGACATCCTGGCCGGCAAGCTGCTCCCCTACTTTTTTCTCGGCATGGGCGGTTTCACCCTTTCCACCCTGATGGCGGTTTTTCTCTTTGACGTGCCCCTGCGGGGATCGCTGTGGGTCCTGCTGGCCGCCTCGTCCCTGTTCCTGCTCACGGCCCTGGGCATGGGGCTGCTCATCTCCTCGGTCGCCAGATCGCAGTTCGTGGCCGCCCAGGCCGCCATCCTGGTCACCTTTCTGCCGGCCTTTCTCCTGTCGGGGTTCATCTTCGACATCAGCAGCATGCCGGCCGTGGTCCAGGGCATAACCCATCTGATCGCCGCCAGGTACTACGTGGCCATCCTGCAGACCCTGTTCCTGGTCGGCGACGTCTGGGCCGTCATTCTTCCCAACATGCTGGCCCTGCTGGCCATGGCCCTGCTTTTCTTAGGCGTTGTCTTTAAAAAAACCGTCAAGCGGCTGGAATAGGGGGAGCAGATGATCGCACGCATCCTGGCCCTGATCCGCAAGGAATTCCTGGCCCTCTTCCGGGACAAAAAAAGCCGCCTGACCATCATCGTCCCGCCCGTCATCCAGCTGCTGGTCTTCGGCTACGCGGCGACATTTGATCTCAACCACGTCCGGTTCGCCCTGTTCAACGAGGACGGGGCCGCTTCCTCCCGCGAACTGGCGGCGCGCTTCTGGGGTTCACCCGCGTTCGAGCTGGCGGGAACCCTTGGCAGCGAGGCTGAAATCGCCCCGCTCATCGACTCCAGAAAGGTCCTGGCGGTGCTGCGCATCGGTCCGCGCTGCTCGGCCGATCTGGCCCGGGGGGAGGAATGCGTGCTCCAGGTGCTCATTGACGGCCGCAATTCCAATACCGCCATGCTGGCCCTCAATTATGTCCGGAACATCGTCATGGAGTTCAACCGGGAATGGATCGAAGACCGGGGAGGCCGGGTCATGCCGGCCCGGCTCTCGGTGCGGCCCTGGTTCAACCCCAACCTGGAGAGCAGGTGGTTTTTTATCCCGGGGATCATCGCCCTGATTTCGATGGTGGTCACCCTGGTGGTCATTGCCCTGTCGGTGGCCAGGGAACGGGAGGACGGCACCTTCGACCAGCTGCTGGTGACGCCGCTGCATCCCTGGGAAATCATGATCGGCAAAGCGGTTCCCGGCATCCTCATCGGGGTCGGCGAGGCCTCGGTGATCCTGCTGCTGGCCGTGGTCTGGTTCAAGATCCCCCTGCAGGGCAGTCTGCTGTCCCTGTACCCGGCGCTGGCCATCTATGTCCTGTCCATCGTCGGGGTCGGGCTGATGATCTCGTCGATCTCGGCAACCCAGCAGCAGGCCCTGCTCGGCGCTTTTCTCTTCATCGTCCCGGCGGTGATCCTCTCCGGCTTTTCCACGCCCATCGCCAACATGCCGCCCTTCATGCAGGCCCTGACCTATCTGGATCCCATGCGCTACTTTCTGATCATCGTCCGGCGGGTTTTTCTGGAGGGGGCGGGGCTCAGCTATTTCTGGGGGGAGATCTGGCCGATGACGGTCATCGCCGTGGTCACCCTGGGAACCGCTGTCCGGTTTTTCCGCCACCGGCTGTACTGATTCAGCGGCCGGTGAGCACCTGCCGGCGGAACGGACCCAGGGAGCAGACGATGCATTTTTGTCAGGCGCCGGCCAGCAGCATCGCGGCCCACTCCCCCTGATATTCAACGGACAGGGTTTTCATGCCGTTGGCACCGTACAGCCGGGCAAGATGCTGCTCCTGTCCGTCCCGCAGTATCCCGGACAGAACGACCCGCCCGTTGCGGCCCAGCAGGCGTCCGATCTCGGGTGCCATGGCGGCCAGGACGTCGTGGACGATGTTGGCGCAGATGAGGTCATAGGGCCCGGACAGGTCCGACAGGGAGCGGCCGGAAACCTCGATGGTCCCGTCCAGGCCGTTGGCGCGGATATTGTCCGCGGCGATGCCGACGGCCTCCGGGTCATTGTCGACGGCCGTGACCCGCGCGGCGCCGAATACCGCGGCGGCCATGGCCAGGATGCCGGTGCCGGTTCCCACGTCCAGCACCGTTTTCGGAGGACCGCCGGCCGGGCTGCGGAAACAGGAGGCAATGAGCGACAGGGCCAGCATGGTGGAGGCATGCTGGCCGGTGCCGAAAGCCATGCCCGGGTCCATGGTGATGACCCGCCGGTCTTCTCCCGGCCGGTCATCCTCCCAGGAGGGCTTGATGACCAGCCCGGGTATGACCTCGAAGGCCGAAAAAAATTGCCGCCAGCTGGTTGCCCAGTCCTGATCATCGATTATTTCAGTGTCCGGAGAGGGAGAGGGCAGGTCGTAGAGACCGTACAGACGGTTCAGTTCGGGGATGAGGCGCTTGAGCCATTCATCGGCGGCCGCATCGTTCTCCAGGGCGAAGAAGCCGGTAACCGCATTGACGTTCTGGCCGGGAAGAGGGCGGATATCGACCCCGACCCCGCTCAGGGCGCCGATCAGGTCGGAAACCGCTTCTGTTGCGGCAGCCGGGCAGACAACGGTTATTTTCAGCCAGCGGGCGGTGGTGTTCATCGAATGCGTTTTTCCTCCCACGTTGAATCAATTTCGGTTATATGCTATGCACTATGCAGTTCATGATACCAGGGGCAGGGGGCTCCATGCTGCAAGGCGAAAACAGTTCGGGCATGGGCAGGCCCCAGTCCGGTAAAGGGGAGAACAGTTGCAGTACACGAGGATGA
The DNA here is from genome assembly GCA_022837185.1 of Desulfobacteraceae bacterium. Lineage (GTDB taxonomy): Bacteria > Desulfobacterota > Desulfobulbia > Desulfobulbales > Desulfobulbaceae > UBA10518. The sequence continues at coordinate 6,013 of JALHJD010000096.1, read as the reverse complement.
CACAAGCGGTAGCCGCCCCGGCCCACCGCCGCAACCTCTCCCGGGGCGGACGGCCATGAAGCGGACAGTTCGATTTCTGCCCGACAATATAACCGTAACCGTTGGCCAGGGCGACAATTTATTGAGCGCCGCCGCCGCCGCCGGGGTGTATATTTCCGCCTACTGCGGCGGCGATGGCGTCTGCGGCAAATGCAGGGTCCACATCGACGAGGGCGAGGTCCTTTCGGACCGTTCAACCTTGAAAAAGGAGGAATGGGACCGGGGAATGCGTCTCGCCTGCCAGTCAGCCGTCCAGACGGACCTGGTGGTCACCGTGCCGGAAAGGACGGCGGATGGTCGCGCGGCCCTCAAGCGCAAGCCCAAGACCACCAGGACCATATCCGCCCGCTCCCTGGAGACGCTGATCGGCACCTGGAATGTCGATCCGCCGGTGACCAAGCTGTATCTGGAATTGAATCCGCCGACCATTCAGGACAATATTTCCGACATGCAGAGGGTGATGCGGGGATTCAGGTCGGCCAGACCCGGGGAGCTTGAACCGACCTACGACCACCCGGAGCTGATCCGCGTTCTGCCCGACGTACTGCGCGAATCGAACTGGAAGGTGACCCTGCTCCTCCTGCACGGCAAGCGGGAAGAGGAGCCCGACCGGATAATCGATGTCGAGCCGGGAGATACAACGGCCCGCCTGTACGGACTGGCGGTGGACATCGGCACCACGACCTGCAGCGGCGTGCTGATCGACCTGAACAGCGGCGAGATCATTGCCGAGTCATCGGGCTACAACGCCCAGATCCGGTACGGCGAGGATGTCATCTCGCGCATCATCTATGCCGCCCGTCCCGGGGGGTTGAGGGCCCTGCAGGACAAGGTCGTCTCCACCATCAACGGGATCATCGAGGACATCTGCCGCAACATGATCATCAGCCCGGCCGATATCAGTTACATCATGGCCGCCGGCAACACGGTCATGTCCCACCTCCTGCTGGGACTTGATCCCAGGTATATCCGGGAGGCGCCCTATGTGCCGAGCGTCAGCCAGTTCCCGCTGACCAAGGCGGCGGCGCTGGGGATCCACGCCCATCCGAGCGTCCGTCTTTTCCTCTATCCCTGCATTTCCAGCTATGTCGGCGGCGACATCGTCTCCGGAGTGCATGCCTGCCAGATGGCCAAGTCGGAGGAAATCAGCCTCTTTATCGATATCGGCACCAACGGCGAAATCGTCGTCGGCAACAGGGACTGGATGGTGTGCGCCGCCTGCTCGGCGGGGCCGGCGTTCGAGGGCGGGGGCATCAGGTACGGCATGCGGGCCGCCAGCGGTGCCATCGAAAATTTTCATATCCATCCCTCGACCTATGATCCCATGATCATCACCATCGGCCGGATCAAGCCGAGCGGCATATGCGGCTCCGGCCTGATTTCCATTGTCTCGGAACTGCTGGAGGCAAAGGTTATCGATCAGCAGGGCAAGTTCAACCGCAACCTGGACCATCCCCGTATCCGTGAAGGAGACGACGGCTGGGAGTATGTCCTGGCCTGGAGCCAGGATTCCCTGATCGGCGAGGACATCGCCATCACCGAGGTGGACCTCGACAACCTGATGCGCGCCAAGGGCGCGATGTATGCCGGCTATCAGACCCTGCTGAGTTCGGTGGGGCTCGGGTTTGACGATCTGGACCGGGTCATTCTGGCCGGCAACTTCGGCGCGTTCATCGACCTGGAACGGGCGATCTGCATAGGCCTGCTCCCGGATATCGCCCGGGACCGGTTTTATTACCTCGGCAACGCCTCCCTGCTGGGCTGCCAGATCAGCCTGACCGATGTGCAGCGGTTCAGGGAGCGGGTCAAGGTACGGCAGTTGATCACCAATATGGAGTTGTCCGAAAATCCAGAGTTCATGACCTATTATATGGCGGCCCTGTTCCTCCCCCACACCGACATGAGCCTTTTTCCCAGCGTCCGGGAGAAGCTGGCGCGATAACTCCGCAAAGCTGCGGGGGGCCGCTCCGGCCCCGCCTGTTGCGCCGATAATGGATATTGACAAGGCAAAATGAATTGTTTAATATGGTAGTCTTCTAACGAGTCGACATGCGGGTGTAGCTCAGTTGGTAGAGCACAAGCTTCCCAAGCTTGGGGTCGCGGGTTCGAGCCCCGTTGCCCGCTCCAGCAAACACTGGTCGGCTCGCCGGTCTTTTCTTCCGGAGGAGAAAAGGCTGGATCATACGCGGTTGCCGCCGTGGTGTGAAAAGTGGGCTCTGCCCGCTTTTTTTATTGGCTGCGGACGGGATTGCAGAATGCCGGGCGGATGGGCATGGGAACGGAAATGATAGTGTCGGCCATTGCCGAATATGCAGCTCCCCTGCTGGGAGACATGGGACTTGAACTCGTCGAGGTCCAGTTCAGGCGGGAAGGTCACGGCTGGGTGCTCCGCCTCTTCATAGACAGCGAAGCGGGAGTCACCCTGGACGACTGCGCCGCCGTCAGCCGGGAGGTAAGCGCCTGGCTTGATGTCGAGGACATGATCGATCACCCCTATCATCTGGAGGTGTCCTCGCCGGGGCTGGAACGGCCGTTGACAAAGATTGACGATTTCAGGCGGTTCGCTGGACGGAAGGCACGGATCAAGCTCAGGGAGCCGAAGGACGGGCAGCGGGTATTCACCGGCACCCTGGAGGGAGTCGCCGGCGACTGCATCACCGTTGTCGCCGACGGCAGGCCGGTACAGATTATGTTCGAGGAAATTGCCAGGGCCAGACTGGCCCTCTAACCAACGGGATGCAGCGGTCGCCGGGAACAGGGGAGTGGACAATACGCAGAGCCCTCCGCGGCCATTGAGTCATTTGGAGCAGAAACATGAATACGGAAAACTTGAAACGGATTATCGACCAGATCAGCAGAGACAAGGGCATTGACAGGGCTTTGCTGGTGGAGGCCATTGAAGAGGCTGTCCGGTCCGCCGCTCGGAAAAAATATGGAAGCCGCCGCGATATCGAGGTGCAGTTCAACGAAGAAACGGGTGAAATAGAAGTGTTTCAGTACCGGACCGTTGTCGACAAGGTCGAGGACGAGGAAACGGAAATTTCCCTGGAAGAGGCCAGGCGGCTCGACCCCGAGGTGGAACTGGAAGACGATCTGGGGGAAAAGATCCTCGATATTTCCGACCTGGGGCGCATAGCCGCCCAGTCGGCCAAGCAGGTCATCATTCACCGCATGCGGGACGCGGAGCGGGATGTCATCTACGAGATGTTCCGCGACCGCCAGGGAACGATAGTCAACGGTATTGTCCAGCGCTTCGAGCGGGGAAACATGATCGTCAACCTGGGCCGGACCGACGCCGTTCTGCCCCGGGAAGGGCAGATCCCGAAGCGCTCCTTCAAGCAGGGGGACAGGATCAGGGCCTATCTGCTGGAGGTCCGCCAGGACAGCCGCGATTCGCAGCTGATCCTGAGCCGCACCTGCAATGAATTTCTCATCAAGCTGTTTGAGATGGAAGTGCCCGAAATCGCCGAAGGCATCGTCAAGATCATGGGGGCGGCCAGGGAGCCAGGTTTCCGGGCCAAGATCGCCGTCTCCTCAACCGAATCGGACGTCGATCCGGTCGGGGCCTGCGTCGGCCTGAAAGGATCGCGGGTGCAGAATGTTGTCCAGGAACTGCAGGGTGAGCGCATCGACATCGTTCCCTGGAGCCCGGATCCGGCAAAATATGTGTACAATGCCCTGGCGCCGGCCGAGGTTTCCATGGTGATCGTCGACGAGGAAAATCACCAGCTCCTGGTGGTCGTCCCCGATGACCAGTTGTCGCTGGCCATCGGCCGCCAGGGGCAGAACGTCCGTCTGGCCTCCCGGCTCATGAACTGGCGCATTGACGTCAAGAGTGAATCACGGTATGCCAATCTTGAGGATCCGGGCTACCGGAGCCTGATCACCGTCGAGGGCGTGGATGAAAGCCTGGCCGACAAACTGTTTGCCGCGCAGATAACCTCGCCGGCCAAGCTTGCCGCCGCGGATATCGACCAGATTTGCGAAGCGGCAAAGATTGATGAGGAGCGGGCCGAAAAAATAAGGGACGCGGCGGCGATAGAGGTCGCCAACACGGCAGCCGCCGAAGAGGAAAGCCGATCCTTTGAGGAGCAGGCCCCTGCGGACCCCTCGACGGACATCGCGGAGCCGATTGACAACGGAGAGGAATGAAACGGGGCCACATCCCGATACGGACATGCCGGGGGTGCGGACGAAAAGCGCCCCAGGCGGAACTCGATCGACTGGTCATGCGCGAGGGCCGGTTGACGGTTGACGAAAGCCGGGATCAACCCGGGCGCGGCATATATTGCTGCAGGGATACAGTCTGCCGGGAACGGCTGATCGCCAGGACGGGGAAACGAAAAAAAAGGATCGCCTTTTCTGTGCAGAAACGTAAAGAGGACGGGAGTAATCAATGAGTAAAGTTCGCATCTATGAACTGGCGAAAGAGGTCGGGCTCAAAAGCAAGGAGCTGGCTGATAAGCTGATAGAGATGGGATATCCGATCAAAAGCCACAGTTCGACGGTCGACGAGGATACTGCCGCTGAAATCCGCCGGACGGTTTTGGGAAAAACCACCGTCGAAGTGACCGAGCAGAGGATCGAGGTAAAGAAGCGGCCTGGCGCCGACCGGCCGTCCGCCACGGTGATCCGCCGCCGTTCCAAGGCCGACAAGGAAGAAATTGCCCGCAAGGCGGAGGAAGAGGAAGCCGGGCTGGCGGCGGAGGAGGCGGTCAAAGAGGCCGAGGCGGAAGCGGCCGAGGAAGCAGAGGTTGTGGTCCCGGAGGCGGAGGAAGCCCAGGAAGTTGAAACGGAAGAGGCCCCGGAGGAAGCGGTTGCGGAAGAGGCGGCCCCGCCTGAGGGGCCGGCCGAGGCCGAGCCTGAAGAGGGGGCGGCGGTCGGGGAACCCGAGGAAAAGCCGGCCAAAAAGGAAAAGAAGAAAGGCAGAAAACTGGCCAAGGTCGTCGGCATGGTTGAGATCGACGTCCAGCCGGAAAAGAAGCCGAAGCCGCCGCGGCGTCCGACGAGGACCGGCGAAATTGCCGCAGGGGCGGGTGCGGGAGCCATCAGTGAGGAAGAACGGGCGCTCGGCAAGGGAAAAAAGAAGGCCAAGCGGGTCGTTTCCATAATGGAAGAAGAGGAGCGGGTGCGCAAACCGGGCAAGGGGCCGCGCAAAGGCCGCCAGCGGATTGATTTTACCGCCGGCGGTGACGCCGAATTCATGCGGCCGCGGAAGGCCCGCAGAAAGAAGGAAATGAGCCGGAGGGAGCAAGAGGCGCCTATGCCCGCAGCGGAAACCAAAGCCATCAAAAAACGGATCAAGGTCTATGAGACGATTTCCGTGGGCGATCTGGCCAAGCGGATGGGCGTCAAATCCAGCGAGGTCATCGCCAAGCTGATGTCGCTGGGAGTGCTGGCCACCCTGAATCAGGCTCTGGATGTGGAGACGGCGGGGCTGGTGGCCGCCGATTTCGGTTTCGAGGTCGAGCAGGGCATGACCGAGGAGCTGGGGGTGATAACCCTCGAGGAGCAGGAGCAGGGCGGAGAGGAAAAACCGCGGCCGCCTGTGGTCACGGTCATGGGTCATGTCGATCACGGCAAGACCTCGATCCTGGACGCCATCCGCAAGACAGATGTGGCCGTCGGCGAGGCGGGCGGCATCACCCAGCATATCGGCGCCTATCATGTTCAGGCTGCCTCCGGCGATATTGTCTTTGTCGATACCCCCGGCCATGCGGCGTTTACGGAGATGCGATCCCGGGGCGCCAAGGTGACGGACATCGTCGTCCTTGTTGTCGCGGCGGATGACGGGGTCATGGAGCAGACCCGGGAGGCCATCTCCCACGCCAAGGCAGCGGAGGTGCCCATTGTCGTCGCGATCAACAAGATCGACAAGGACGGCGCCAACCCGGACCGGGTCAAGCGGGAACTGGGTGACTTCGGCCTGATTCCCGAGGAATGGGGCGGCGATACCATTTTCTGCGAGACTTCG
>JALHJD010000095.1 GCA_022837185.1 Desulfobacteraceae bacterium | reverse complement strand
GCGGACCGTCCTTGCCGGCCTGCTCGATCAGGGCTGCGCGGCGGTTGTGGTCCAGCCGGTCTACATCGCCCCGGGCGGGGAGTTCCGCCAACTGCAGGCCTTGACCGGGGAACTGAGCCGCGGGCCGGGATCCCCAGCGCTGGTGCTTGCCCGGCCTGTTCTGGGACCGGCCGGGGATGGGGCGGGATATGATGAGGAGGATATCCTCGAGGCGGCCCGGGCCCTGGCCGAGGATGTCCGTTTTGCCCGGGAGCGGAACGCCGCCCTGCTGTACATGGGGCACGGCGCCAGGCATGTTGCCATCGCTCCCGTTTACCACCGTTTTGCCGAAGTCATGCGCCGCCTCTATCCGGATGTCCTGACGGTGATCGGCACGGTGGAGGGGGAGCGGCCCCTTGCCGATGCCCTCGAACGGCTCAGGAGCGGCAGGGTGAAGCGGGTGGTGCTCAAGCCGTTCATGGTGGCGGCCGGCAGCCATGTCCGCAAGGACATGCTCGGTCCGGCCCCGCGCGGCTGGAAAGAACAGCTTGAACAGCAGGGTCTGGCGGTGGAGCCGGTCCTGCGCGGACTGGGCGAGCAGGATGCCTTTGCCCGGATATTTGTCCAACGGACGGCCGCGGCGGCGGCCGGCGCGGGGATACGGCTGCGGTAAGCAGCCCTCCGCCCATGCTGCAAAGGGAGCTATGTCTTCGTATATACTGGTGACCAACGACGACGGCGTGGATGCTCCGGGCATCAAGGCGCTGCACGATGCCGTCCGCCATCTGGGCCGGGCAGTAATTGTCGCTCCGGAGCGCGACAAGAGCGCGGTGAGCCACGCCCTGACCATGAACCGGCCCCTGCATGTGCGCGAGCTGAGGGAAGACGTCTATACCCTGGACGGCACCCCGACCGACTGCGTGACCCTGGGGATGAACAAGATCCTGCCGCGAATGCCCGACCTGCTTGTGTCCGGGATCAACCCCGGTCCGAACCTGGGCGACGACATCAGCTATTCGGGGACCGTTTCCGCGGCCATTGAAGGCACCATGTATGGGATTCCCTCCCTGGCCTTTTCCCTGGCCGGGGAGCCGCCTTTTGACTTCGAAACGGCCGCCGGAGTGGCCTGGAAGCTGGCCTCCATGGCGCTGCAGTTCGGTCTGCCGGCAAATACCCTGCTCAACATCAACATCCCCCAGCTTCCGCCTGGCGATATCCGCGGCATCCGCTTTACCCGCCAGGGAAGGCGCATCTATAAGAACGCCATCCAGGAAACCTATGATCCCCGGGGCAGGAAGCATTACTGGATCGGCGGGGGCACGGTGCAGTGGACCGGCGGGGAGGATACCGACGAGCAGGCCCTGCGGGAAGGATATATCTCGGTCACCCCCATTCAGCTTGACCTGACCAACCACGAAGGCCGCGACTACCTGCGGGAACACTGGAAGATGTAGCATGCCCCTGCTGGGAGCTCATGAATCGGTGGCCGGCGGCCTGCACCTGGCCTTTGACCGCATTGCCAAGGCGGGGGGCGAGGCCCTGCAGATTTTCACCCGCAACCAGCGCCAGTGGCATGCTCCGCCGCTGACTGAAGAGGAGATTGCCCTGTTCCGGGGCAAATGGGAGGAGGCGGGCTGGATGCCGGTGGCCTCGCATGCCTCGTACCTGATCAACCTGGGCAGCAGCCGGGAAAAACAGGCGGAGGATTCGATCAGGGCCTTTGCCGGGGAACTGCAACGGTGCGACATCCTGGGGATCCCCTGGGCGGTCATCCATCCCGGCAGTCACGGCGGCGCCGGCATCGAGGCGGGCCTGGAAAATGTTGCCCGGCATCTCGACCGGGTGTTCGAGCTGGCCGGCGGCCGATCAAAGGTGACCGTCCTGCTGGAATCCACCGCCGGCCAGGGCACCGGCCTGGGCAGCCGGTTTGAGGAGCTGGCCTGGATTATCGGGCGATCGCGCTTTACGGATCGGCTGGGGGTTTGCTTTGACACCTGCCATGTTTTCGCCGCCGGCTATGATCTCAGGGGTGAAGACGCCTATGACCAAACCATGGCCGAATTCGACCGGACCGTCGGCATCGCCCGCCTGCAATTCTTTCATCTCAACGACGCCAGAAAAAACCTGGGCTCCAGGGTGGACCGCCACGAACATATCGGCAGGGGCATGATCGGCCTCGAGGGCTTTCGCCCGCTGCTCAACGACCGGCGGTTCGCGGCCCACCCGATGACCCTGGAAACCCCGAAAGGGGAGGACCTGGCCGAGGACCGGGAAAACCTGCGGCGGCTGCGGTCGCTGCTCGAAGAGTGATTCCGCCGGGACCGGCCCGACTATTTCCCCAGAAAGCGCATGATGATGTTGATGATGACGGTCAGGATGATGCTGATGATCAGGCCGGTCATAAGGGGGAAATGGAAGGAGAAGTTGCGGCCGCGGTAATGGATGTCCCCCGGCAGGTTGCCGAACCAGGGGATCTTGTCCATCACCAGCAGGAGCAGCCCCCCGGCGATCAGCAGCCCGCCCGTGACCAGCAGCAGCACGGCAAGGGTTTTCATCGGCCTGTCTCAGATAGTGCGTTCATTGAAGTGGGTGATACCCGGTTTTTCCCTGTCCTCTGTACTGTATGTCTCTCCCGGAAATATTGCAACCCGGTCCGGCAGCCGCCATGCCGACGGCGGGCGGAAAAATATGGAAACCGCCGGCAAAGTAGCATAGTATGCAACCCGGTCCGGTCCGCCGCAATTGATACTTTTGTCCATACACAAGGAAACCAGCATGTCCAGGGACGATGCCCTGCAGAAATCCGCCCTCTTCGTCACCACGGTGACGGCCTTCATGGCCCCGTTCATGGTGTCGTCGGTCAATGTCGCGCTGCCCGCCATCCAGGACGATCTCGGCGCCGATGCGGTCCTCCTCGGCTGGATCGCGACCTCGTACCTTCTCGCCACCGCCATTATCCTCGTGCCGGCCGGCAAGTTTGCCGATATCTACGGCCGCAAGAAGGTGTTTATCAGCGGGGTGATCATCTACACGGCCGGTTCAGCCGCATCGGTCCTTGTCCCTGATGTCGCATGGTTTCTGGCCATGCGGGGTGTCCAGGGCATCGGCGCGGCGATGTTCATCACCACCGGCATGGCCATTCTGACCTCGGTCTTTCCCAGGGAAAAGAGGGGGCGGGGGATCGGCATTCTGGTTACGTCGGTGTATGTCGGCCTGGCCACCGGACCTTTCGTCGGGGGATTTCTGACCGGACTTCTCGGCTGGCGGTCGATATTCGTGCTGATGGTTCTGCTCGGACTGATCTCCCTGGCCATCGCCGTCCGCTTCCTGAAAGGGGAGTGGGCCGAGGCCCGGGGCGAAAAATTCGACATCCAGGGAGCGGTGATTTACGCGGTGGCCATCTTCCTCCTGGTTTACGGCGCCACCCGGATACTCGACCGGGAGGCGGCGATCCTGTTTTTTGCCGGCTGTCTTGGGCTGGTCCTGTTTTACCGCCGGCAGAAAAAAACGCCCTATCCGGTGTTCGAGGTCGGCCTGTTCCAGGGCAACCGCACCTTCCTGTTTTCCAGCCTGGCCGCCCTGATCCATTACGCCGCCACCTTTGCGGTGACCTTCCAGATCAGTCTCTACCTCCAGTACCTCAAGGGGATGGAACCGCAGAGCGCGGGGACGATTCTCATGATCCAGCCGGTGATGATGGCCCTTTTTTCCGCCCAGGCGGGCAAGCTCTCGGATACCGTTCAGCCCCGGGTGCTGGCCTCGGCCGGCATGAGTCTGACCGCGCTGGGGCTGGCGTTTTTTGTCTTCCTGGGGGAGTCAACGGAACTGTGGCTGATCGCCTCCAACCTGGCGCTGCTCGGTTTCGGCTTCGCCCTGTTTTCCTCGCCGAATATGAGCGCCATCATGGGCTCGGTCGAGCGGCGGCAGTACGGCATCGCCTCCGGCACGGTCGCGACCATGCGCCTGCTGGGCCAGATGTTCAGCATGGCCATTGCCACGGTTTTCCTGGCGATTTTCATCGGCCGGCAGGAGATCCGGGTCGAGAATTATCCCCTGTTCCAGACGAGCATGCAGGCCTGTTTCATGTTTTTCGTGCTGCTGTGCGTGGTCGGGATTGGGTTTTCGCTGTTCCGGGGCGATGTCGGAAAGTGAGGCGAACGGAAATGGCGCGGCCGGAATGCCTGCAGTACCCCCTTCTGACCACGATGGGTTCAGTTATTGACAACGCGGCACAGGACTCGTTTCTTTGAAATCGAAATCGCAATCGAAATTACCGTCGAAACCGCAAATGTATCCCGCCTGACAGCCTTCAGTCTGCCTGCCCGGCAAACTGGTTTCTATTTGCCGAAGATGCCTTTCAGCCCCCTGTTGATAAGGTCCCTGGCGGGGTCGGTTGGTTCCTTTTTGGCCCCTTCCTCGGGCTTGTCACCGCCCAGTTGTTTTTCCAGTTCCCGGAGCAGTGCCTTTTTGGCTCCGGTTTTGACGATTTCCTCCAGGACGGCCGTCTGCTCGATGTTGTCAAAGGTCCCCTTCACCCGGTAGGGAATCGGCGTGTCTGCCAGATCGACAAGGCCGGTTTCCTGGTCCCGGTCAATGGCTTTGGCCAGGTAGATGGTCAGCAGGTAATCGATCCGTTCGTTGACCAGGTCGACGGTTCCCTTGCCGGTTGCTTTCATCAGCTCGGATTCGGCCACCAGGTCGTTGTTGTGGAAAACGCCGTTGGTGATGACGCCGCTGCCGGTCAGGGCGGCAAAGGAAGTGGGACGGCCGGACGTTTGCGGCGCCGCCTGCTGCTGCAGGACGGCACCGATGTCCTTGCTGCCGATCAGCGTCCTGGCGGTCCGGATGGTGTCGATGATCTTCAGCTTGGCAATCTCGCCGTCGGCCAGGGCCAGATTCATGGTGCCGTTGGCATTGCGGGTCAGTTCCTGCCGGGTGAGGCCTCTGGTGGTGATATCGGCCGTGATGTCCGCCCTGCCCTTGATCTCCTCCTTGCCGGTCATGTCACGCAGCATCGGGCCGAGCTGCACTCCCTGCAGGTTTTTGGCCACCCTGACCGTCGGCACTGCCGGACGGCTGTCCAGGTCGGCGCTGACATTGATGGTGCCGCCGTACAGCCCGGCGCTCAACGGTTCCAGCTTGACCAGGCCGTCCCGGCCCGAGGCCTTGAGCGCGATGTCGGCCAGGTTCATTTTCGCCGCCCTGAGGGTGTCGATCCGGATGTCGGCGGTGAAATTCAGGCCGCGCAGCATCTCCACGGGAATGAGCGGAGGTTCGGTCGCGGCGGCGGCAGGGGCGGCGGCCGGAGCAGCCGGCGGCGGGGTTGACTGGCCGGCGGTCTCCGCTGCCTTTTTCATTTTGTAGCTGTCCAGGTCGATCTGGTCGACATGGACCGCCAGTTCGTACGCCGGCTTGCCGGCAAGACCCGTGACCGCGGCCGTTCCTTCGACGGTGGACTGGTCAAGGTTGAGCAGCAGCCTGGAGAGGGTCAGTTTGGAGGGGTCCAGGGTGAAATCGATTCCGGCCGTCATGGAGGTCAGACTCCGGGGGTCCTCGAAAGGTAGGGCAAAGCCGAGGCTTTCCGCCCGGGCGCGCGGCGAGAACGGCGCGATATTCACGGTGCCGGATACATTGGGGGCCGCAAGACCGTCCACGCGCAGGGCGGCATCCAGGCGCAGGTCTTCCTGGCTGAAGACCAGTTTTTTCACCTCGATTTTCTGCCCCCCGAGATCAAGATCAAGGTCCGCGGCCAGGGTGAAGGGCAGTTCCGGTACCGGGAGAGCACCGCCCTGGAGCACCCCGTCCACGGTGAGACCGTCGACCAGGAAGTGCTGCCGCTCCAGGTTGAGCGTCAGGCCGGTCTCGGCATCGATCCGGGCGCTGAGCGGCTTGCCCTTGCCGTCGTCCAGCAACAGAGCGAAGTCCGCGGCCAGGGGAAAGGCTGCATCTTTCCGGATGTGGCCGGCATCGAGATTGAAGTCGCTCAGCCTGACGGTCCTGCCGGCCTGCCGGTCTTCCAGCGACACATTGATGTCCTTGATCAGCACGCCCCCGATGTCAAGGCCGGCAAGGGACGTGCCCTCACCCTTGACGGGCGGCCGCGCCTCGGGCTCCCGGGCAGGGGGTTCGGCTTCGGGTTTCCCCGTCAGGTCGTCCCAGTTGCTGGAGCCATCCTCGTTGCGGACCAGGTTGACATTTACCCCTTCCAGGTGGATGTTGCTGACCCGCAGTTCCTTCTTGCTGATCAGGGGCCAGAGGGCCAGGCCGATCTGCACCTGCCTGCTCGAGAAAAATTCGGTGTCCGGAAAATCAGGGCTGGACGAGAGCTTGACGTCGCCGAGGCTGAACATGGTCTGCAGGTCAAGGAGGGAAACGTCCAGCTTGATGTCGCCGGGAATGGAAAGTTCCCGCCCGGTCTGTTCCTGCACCTTGCGGGCGATGGTTCCCTTGTAGTCGTTGGGATCGATCAGCCTGGGCAGGCTGAAAGCGATAATGATCAGCAGGCCGGCCAGAACGGCGAATATACCGATGATCCATTTCACTGCTTTAGGCATCAGGTCCTCCGGGATTCGGATACAGGATGAGGCGGTACGTCCGCCGGAAAATAAATGATTTCATCCTTTTTTACCATGGAGAAGGCCCCGGGTTCAAATAAATCAGCAAACTTTTGTTGGCAGGCTCTCCTTCCCCGATGATTTCCGGCCCGGTTCATTCTCCGGAATTGTTTTGACAAGGGGTGCGAGAATTATTTTACTGGGGTCGCTTCGGACAGGGGCGCTGTCATGGCAAATTTTCCTGTGTGGATGAAAAGGCAGATCTGCTCCGGCTCCGGGACATGAAAGAGAAGCCGGTTGCGCGAAAAGTACTTGATTCTCCCCTGAAGTCGAGGGATGATAGACCTGTTCCCTTCAATCGTCTGCGGTAAGGAATCGTCTATGAGTTTTTTGAACAGTGAAGCCCTGCTTGACCTGTTGGTCGAAGAGGGGCTGATTACTCCGGAGCAGCGCAAGCTTGTCCTGCAGCAGAAGGAGAAGCAGCGGCAGCTCATTCTCCGCAAGTACGGCGGCCGCAGGCGCGACGACAAGCGCCGCCTGAACCAGCTCGAACCGGACCTTCTTGACCTGGTCGTGTCCCTCCGTCTCGGCATCATGGGCGACACGACGAGAATCCTCACCGAAGAGATCATCATGCGGGCCATCAGCCTCAAGCTGAAGATCCCCTTCAAAAAGCTCGACCCCCTGGAACTGGACATGGAGATCGTCACCAAGACGATTCCCCGGTCGTTTGCGGTCAAGCACATGGTCCTGCCCTTCGACATCCGCAACGGCGTGCTCGAGGTGGTCACCTGCAATCCGGACGGCCGCACCGTGCTCGAGGATATCGAGCAGGCCACCCAGCTCAAGGTCCAGCGGTATCTCAGCACCAGGAGCGACATCAAGAAGATGCTGGCCGAGTTTTTCGGCTTCCAGCGCTCCATCTCCGCGGCCGAGGTGCAGTTCGGCGCCCCCGGGGTGGGCCCGTCCGTCGATATCGGCAACCTTGAGCAGTATGTCAAGCTCTCCTCGTCCCAGGAGTTGTCGTCGACCGACCAGCACATCAAGGCGGCGGTCAACCACCTGTTCAACTATGCCCTGGACCAGCGGGCCAGCGATATTCACATCGAACCCAAGCGGGACGCCTGCGTGGTCCGCTTCCGGATCGACGGGGCCCTGCACACGATCTACAAGCTGCCCAAGGTTGTGCACTCGGCGATCACCTCCCGACTCAAGACCCTGGGCCGGCTGGATATCGCCGAAAAAAGAAGGCCGCAGGACGGCAGGATCAAGGTCGGCCAGGGGGAGGACAAGCGGGACGTCGAGATCCGCGTTTCCACCGTGCCGGTGGCCTTCGGCGAAAAGACCGTCTTGCGCATCCTCGACCCGGAGGTGATCTTCCAGGACCTGAACGACCTGGGTTTTTCCCGCCGCGATGCCGTGGTCTACAACAGCTTCGCCGGTTCGCCCCACGGCCTCGTGTTCGTCACCGGGCCGACGGGCAGCGGCAAGTCGACCACCCTTTATTCCACGCTGAAAAAGCTGGCGACCCCGGACAAGAACATCATCACCGTGGAAGACCCGGTGGAAATGGTCTATGACGAGTTCAACCAGATTGCGGTCCAGCCCCAGATCGACGTGACCTTCTCCTCCATCCTGCGCAACATCCTGCGCCAGGACCCGGACATCATCATGATCGGCGAGATCCGGGACGTGGAGACCGCCAGCTATGCGGTCCAGGCCGCCCTGACCGGACACCTGGTTTTCTCCACCCTGCACACCAACGATGCGGTGGCCAGCATCACCAGGCTGCAGGACCTCGGGCTGGAGTCTTTCCTGATCGCCTCCACCATGCTCGGCGCCCTGGCCCAGCGGCTGGTCCGCCGGATATGCCCTCATTGTGCCGAAACGTACAGCGTCAGTGCCGAGGACCTGAACCGGATGGGGTTCCCGCTGACCGAAAAGGGAGAGATCAAGCTGCAGCGGGGCAAGGGGTGCCACCAGTGCCGGGGCACCGGATATTTCGGCCGCTGCGCGGTATTCGAGATATTTCCCATGTCCGAGCAGATGAAGAAACTGGTGTCGAACAAGGCTTCGGATGCCGAACTGCGGCAGGTGGCGGTGCGGGAAGGCATGACCACCCTGCGCGAGGACGCCTGGGCCAAGGTCAGGAAGGGAGTCACCACCGTCGAGGAAGCCCTGCGGGTAACCGGCGACTATTGAAGCGGGGAAGGAATCGATGTCCAAGCGAATCGTCTGCACCAACAAGCGGGCCTACCATGAGTATCACATCGAGGGGACCCTGGAGGCCGGCATCGTCCTCAACGGACCGGAGGTGAAATCGCTGCGGGCCGGCCGGGCCAACCTCAAGGACGGCTACGCCAAGGTGGAAAACGGCGAGGTCTTTCTCTACAACGTCCATATTTCCCCGTACGCCTATGCCACCCACAACCCCACCGACCCCTTGCGGGTGCGCAAACTCCTGCTCCACAACCGGGAAATCCGCAAGCTGATCGGCAAATTGCACGAAAAGGGCATTGCGCTTATCCCTTTGAGGATATACTTTATACCTAATGGGAAGGCCAAGATAGAACTCGGCCTGGCCCGCGGCAAGAAACTGTACGACAAGCGGGCCGCGCTCAAGGAAAAACAGACCGAGCGCGAGATGGAAAGAGCCATCCGCCGCAAGGATTGAACAGAAAATTTCAACACAGGGAGGAGAAACAGCCATACACTGATCATGACATGAGCTGTCCTCTGTCTTCTGTCCTCTGGCTTCTGATATGGGGGCGAAACGGATTCGACGGGGATATGTAAGCTCAACGTTGCATGCCGAGCATTCTGTCAGCTCGTAAAAAAGACGGAACCTAAATATAATCGCAGACGATTATAACTACGCAGTAGCAGCTTAGCCTGCTCTGCCGTTCCCCCGGTCCTCACCCGCTGGACCGGTTCGGAGCGCCGACTTCGCGGGTTGGTCGGCCTGGCGCGCCTGTCGCCCCGCTGACGAGATAAAGCAGGCTGGCGTCGGAATATCCTGGTTCCATGAGAGAACCCGGCGCGACACTCAATCAAGGAACTAAGCATGTAGATACGTGAGGGGAGTATTTCCGGACGCGGGTTCGACTCCCGCCGCCTCCACCATATTGCTGATATGATTATATATTTTTAGATCACACCGCGCTTAGGCTCATTTTTATCCACACTTTGTGTACACACGGCACAGAGGGGGAC
>JALHJD010000094.1 GCA_022837185.1 Desulfobacteraceae bacterium | reverse complement strand
CGGGAACTCAAGCTGCGTGGGCTGGTCAAACGGGTCTTGGTGGTCGCACCGAAGGGCCTCGTGACGCAGTGGGTGCAGGAAATGCAGACCCACTTCGGCGAGGAATTTCGCCTCCTGACGCCGAGTGAGTTCTCGTTGTGGCGCAATCTCACCGGCTCCGAGAACATCGCCAAAGTCTCCATAGTCGGGGTCGGGATGCGCAATCATTCCGGGATCGCCTCGACCATGTTCCAGATCCTGGCCAAGGAGGGGATCAACATCATGATGATATCAACCTCCGAAATCAAGGTTTCCTGCGTCATAGAGGAAAAGTACACCGAACTGGCCGTGCGCGCCCTGCACGATGCCTTTGCCCTGGACAAGGAAAACATGCCCATAGAAGAAGCCGTGTAGATGCCCTTTGCCGGGCGCCCGGCCGAAAAGGACGACCATGACCATAGAGATCTACGACACGACGCTTCGCGACGGCACCCAGGCGGAAAATTTCAATCTGTCGGTCGAGGACAAGATCCGCGTAACCCGTCAGCTGGACAGGCTCGGCATTGATTTTGTCGAGGGCGGCTGGCCCGGATCCAATCCCCAGGCAGACGAATATTTCCGCAAAATCAAGGAAATCGACCTGAAACACGCCAAGGTGGCGGCCTTCGGCTCCACCCGGCACTTCAAGAATCCCCCCGACAGGGATGCCAATCTTCTTGCCCTGGTGGAAGCCCGGACCCCGGCGATAACAATTTTCGGCAAGAGCTGGGATATCCATGTTCATGATGCCCTCAGGATCGACCTCAAGGACAATCTCCAGATCATCGAGGATTCACTGGCATTTTTACGGCAGCATGTCGAAATTCTCCACTATGATGCCGAACATTTTTTCGACGGTTTCAAGAAAAACACCGAATACGCGCTGGAAACACTGCGGCGGGCCGTTATCGGCGGAGCCGGGACCCTGGTCCTCTGCGACACCAACGGCGGTACGCTGCCCCATGAAATTCCCCCGATCATTGACCGGGTCCGGCAATTCCTGCGGGAGCAGGTCAGGGAGGTCAGGCTGGGCATCCACTCGCACAACGACTCGGAGACAGCGGTGGCCAACTCACTGATCGCCGTGAGCCTGGGGGCGACCCAGGTGCAGGGGACAATGAACGGCTACGGAGAGCGGTGCGGCAACGCCAACCTGACGTCGATCATCCCGGCGCTGGTCTTCAAGATGAAGCTGGACTGCAACGTCGCCCGGAACATACATCTGCTGTACGAAACATCGCGGTATATCAACGAACTGGCCAATCTTCCCCACAATCGCTACCAGCCGTACGTCGGCGAATCGGCTTTTGCCCACAAGGGCGGCATCCATGTCAGCGCCGTGCAGCGCAACCCCTTGACCTACGAACACATCGAGCCCGAGAAAGTTGGCAACATCAGGAGGATACTTGTTTCCGACCAGGCCGGCCGCTCCAACATCCTGCACAAGGCCGAACGATACGGCCTGAAGCTGGACGCCGAAGATCCGGTGGTGGCCTCCATCGTCAACGAGCTCAAGCAACTGGAAAGCGAAGGCTACCAGTACGAGGCGGCCGAGGCCAGCTTTGAGCTGCTGATGCGCAAGGCCCTGGGAATGCAGAAGAAGTATTTCCAATTGGAAGGGCTGCGGGTCATGAACAACAAGTACCGGATGGACCAGCCGCCGCTGACCGAGGCGACCATCAGGCTGTATGTCGGCGGTGACGAGGTGCACACCGCCTCCATGGGCAACGGACCGGTCAACGCCCTCGACAGGGCCCTGCGGAAGGCGCTGACGCGGTTTTACCCCTCACTGGAGGAAATGGAGCTGGTTGACTACAAGGTGCGGGTCCTGTCCGGCGAGCACGGCACCGGGGCAAAAGTGCGCGTCCTGATCGAGAGCAGGGACAAGACGAGCACCTGGGGGACGGTGGGGGTCTCCCTCAACATCATCGAGGCAAGCTGGCAGGCCCTGGTGGACAGCATAAATTACAAGCTGATGAAGGACGAAAGGGAAAAGGGACTGTTCTAGATGCGCTCCTCTTCAGGATCAGGGAGGAAGGACAAGCGTTTGCTTGTCCTTCTTGCGTTTGGAGCCCTGCTTGTCCTGTTCGGCCAGAGGGAGCACCTTATCACCCGGGAACAGAAGGACAACCGCTGGGTGTGGTTTGAAATGCAGGGGGAGAACGACCGGGTCCACAGGCTTACCCTCCCGCGGAACGGCCGGCCCGATGGCTATCCGGCCGCCATACTCGACCTGAACGGAGCAGAGAAGTATGCCCGCCCGGTCCCGGACTCCCACTTAGCCGGGCGCAAGGCCGCCGCTCTCCGGACCGCCGGAAACGGTGAGGGGTCAACCGCCATATCAGCGCGGCTCTCCTTTCTGCTGGGACTGCCCTTTCCCATCAACCAGGCGAGCAAGGAAGAACTGGCCATGTTGCCCGGAATCGGTCCGGTCCTGGCAGACCGTATTGCAGACTACCGGGAGAGCAGGGGAGCATTCACCGATATCGGGGACCTGCGCTCGGTCAAAGGAATCGGCCGCCGTCTCACGGCCCGGTTGTCGCCTGTCCTCACTTTTGAACACGAATAATGGACGCCGCCGGACAGGAGGTCATAACCGCCCCCATACTTGTTCTTGTCGGCCCGACCGCCATCGGGAAAACAGGGTTGTCCCTGGATATGGCAGTCCGCTTCAACTGCGAAATTGTCAGCATGGATTCCATGCAGGTGTACCGGTACATGGATATCGGCACCGCCAAACCGGACCGCCGGGAGCGGAGCAGGGTCGTCCATCACCTGATCGACATCATTGATCCGGACGAACAGTACAACGCCGCCAGGTTTGTTGCCGATGGACTGGCCGCCATTGCGGGGACAGCAGCCGCCGGCAGGGTGCCCCTGCTGACCGGAGGAACCGGCCTGTACCTGAAGGCCCTGACGCAAGGTTTATTCGAAACCCCTGATTTTGCAAAGAATCCATCAGTCAGGCGGCAACTGCGGGACCGGATGCGGCAGCAAGGGCGGGAAGCGCTTTTTCAGGAATTGCGGCGTCTGGATCCGGAAACCGCCGGCCGCATCCATCCCAATGACACCCAGCGCCTGCTCAGAGCCCTGGAAGTCCATCGGCTGACCGGCCGGCCCTGGTCTGAAAATATCCGGCGCGGGCAGGAACCGCCGGTCCGTCTGGCCAATATGTTCCTGATCGGCCTGACCTGCGACCGCCGGGAGCTGTATGAACGAATCGAACGGCGGACGGAACGGATGATGGAACAGGGACTGATCGGCGAAGTGGAAATGCTGCGGGCAATGGGATACGACCCGCTGCTGCCGTCCATGCAGGCCATCGGCTACCGTCATGTCAATAATTTCCTCGACGGCCGGTGGACCAGGGAGGAAGCCGTGCGCCTGCTGGTTCGGGATACCCGGCGCTACGCTAAACGGCAGATGACCTGGTTCACGAGGATGGAGTCCATCCGCTGGTACCACCGTGACAGGAACGACAAAATCCTGCAGGATGCGGAACACTGGCTGCACAGCCGCATGTGAGGGAACTGCGCCGGCCGGCGGAACCGCTGACCGGAAGAGGGGAGTTACACATGACACACCATGGGTCGACACCTGCCGCGGGGGGAGACGCATTCCGCCCTCGAAGGGAAATCCGGATGAGGGAAACCCTTCCGGACCCGGCGGCGTGCGGCCGGCTGGCTCGGGAAATAAATATTCCGCCCCTCCTTTCCCTCCTCCTGTGGCAAAGAGGGGTCACCAGCGCCAGGGATGCCCTGGATTTCCTGACCCCCCGACTCGCCGATCTGCCGTCGCCGTTCCTCATGAAAGACATGGACAAGGCGGTGGCCCTCGCGGTCAAGGCGGTCACCGAGGGATGGCCGATATATATTCACGGTGACTATGACGTCGACGGAGTCAGCGCCACGGCCCTCCTGGCACTGTTTTTCAACTGTCTCGGAACAGCGCCGGTCTGTTATCAGCCAGACCGGTTGACCGAGGGCTACGGCCTGCAGCGGAATTTTCTGGTCAGGCATGCCCCGGGCAGGGGAAACGACGGTCTTCTGATTACCGTCGACTGCGGCATATCGGCCGGGGCGGAAATCGGTCTGGCCCGTGAAATGGGATATACGGTGATCGTCACCGACCATCACGAGCCCCCCGCAAGTTTGCCGCCGGCGCATGCCCTGGTCAATCCGAAACAGCAGGGCTGTTCGTTTCCCTTCCACGATCTGGCCGGGGTCGGGGTCGCCTTTTTTCTCGCCGCCGGCATCCGGGCCCATATGGTCACCAACGGGATGATGGATAGGGAAAAAGCACCGAATCTCAAGCAGTTCATGGACCTGGTCGCCCTTGGCACCGTCGCCGACGTCATGCCGGTCACCGGCATCAACCGCATCCTGATCAAGGCCGGGCTTGAAGTCATGAACGAGCAGCCCAGCCCCTGGGTCACGGCCCTGCAGGCCGTCT
Organism: Desulfobacteraceae bacterium; assembly: GCA_022837185.1. Taxonomy (GTDB): domain Bacteria; phylum Desulfobacterota; class Desulfobulbia; order Desulfobulbales; family Desulfobulbaceae; genus UBA10518. Next base: position 5,288 of record JALHJD010000094.1, on the reverse strand, counting down.
ACCGGAACGAGACCGGGCGGATCCGTGCCGAGGATATATCATTCCGCCTTGCTCCCCGGATCAATGCCCCGGGTCGGCTTGGCAAACCAGAGCTCGCTTTTGCGCTGCTGACCTGCGCCGATGCCGGCCGGGCCGGGAAACTTGCCGAAACAATTGAATCCCTGAACCGGGAGCGGAGGCAGCTTGAACTCGATGTCCTGGAAGAGGTTTTCCGCCAGAGCGCGGAGCAGGTGAACCGCGGGGACGGAGGCCTGGTCCTTTATGGGCGGTATCACCCGGGAGTGATTGGGATCATCGCCTCGCGGGTGGTGGACCGGTACAACAGGCCGGTGATCGTTCTGACCGAGGACAGCACCGATCAGAACCTGCTGAAGGGCTCCGGCAGATCGGTTGAATCCGTCAACCTCTTCGAGGTCCTTCGTGCCTGCGGTGACTGCCTTGTCCAGTTCGGCGGGCACACAATGGCTGCCGGTCTGACGGTGAGCAAAGAAAACTTGCCGTTTTTCGCGGAACAATTTAATTATATCGTTTCCCGGCAGGGATCAGCGCAGGAAGCAGCTCAAGCCGTCACCGCCGACTGCAATCCGACTCCGGAGGAAATGCTCGACACCACGTTCCTCAAATATTACTCCCAGCTGGAACCGTTCGGCCAGGGGAACCCTGAACCGGTTTTTCTGCTCGAAGGGCCGAAAGTGAGCAAACCGGAGGTCATCAAGAATCATCTCCGGTATCGGCTGGAAAGCAACGGCAGTGTGTACAGGGCAATCGGTTTCGGCCTGGCGGACAGGATCGGCATGTTTGGCAAGGGTTCCTTCCGGGTGGCGGTCAAAATCAGGAATACGGTGTACAGGGGAGTGGCGCGGACCGAAATCCATACCCTGGACGTGTATAAAGGTGCGTGAGGCCCAGTACACCATAAATTTAACATAATATATATTATGCGACATTGTAGCCATGGGCTATTTTCCCCCCGGGGACGCCCCCAAGGGCCCGGACCGGCTCGGCGGCGGCATGAAACGTGTTGGCCAGGACGCCCCGTCCGCCTATTCCCGGCCTGCCCATGCGAAATGCCTGATCCGGCCAAGTCCGGATATTTCCCCGGAATCCGATAACAACTCAACATATTTGACGGGAACAGCCGATGACAAATCATGACGTCTACCAGGAGCCCCTGGTCAGCCGCTATACAAGCAGAGAGATGCAGGAGCTTTTTTCCGAGCGCTTCAGGTTCACCACCTGGCGGCGCTGCTGGGTCGCCCTGGCCGAAGCCCAGCACGAACTGGGCCTCAAGCTGGTGACCGGGGAAATGGTTGAGGAGCTCCGGGCCCATATCGACGATATTGATTATGAAACGGCGGCCCGCAAGGAAAAGGAAATCCGGCATGATGTCATGGCCCATGTCTATACCTACGGCCTCAAATGCCCCAAGGCCGAGGCCATCATTCATCTTGGCGCCACTTCCCAGTTCGTGGTCTGCAACACCGACCTGATCATCCAGAAGAAAGCCCTGCAGCTTGTCAAAAAGGCGCTGGTCAATGTCATTGCCAACCTGGGGGCCTTCTGCCGGCAACACGCGGACCTCGCCACTCTGGGCTTCACCCATTACCAGCCGGCCCAGCCGACCACCGTCGGCAAGCGCAACACCCTCTATATCCAGGATCTGATCCTGGACCTGGCCTATATCGAGCACCTTGAACAGCAGGTCCGGGCCCGGGGCGCCAAAGGCACGGTCGGGACCCAGGCCACCTTTCTTGAACTGTTTGAAGGCGATCATGCCAGGGTGCGGGAACTGGACCGCCGCGTTGCCGAAAAGCTGGGGTTCAGCAAGGTCTTTGACGTGACCGGCCAGACCTATCCCCGCAAACTCGACATGAAAACCGCCGAAACCCTGGCCGGCATAGCCGCCTCGGCCCACAAGTTCGCCGTTGACCTGCGGCTGCTCTCCAACCTCAAGGTGCAGGAAGAGCCGTTCGCCAGCAAACAGGTCGGCAGCTCGGCCATGGCCTACAAAAGGAATCCCATGCGGGCCGAGCGGATGACCGGCCTGGCGCGAAAGCTGATGAACCTCCCCGTCAATTTTAGCGCCACGGCGGCAAACCAGTGGTTCGAGCGGACCCTTGACGACTCGGCGATCCGGAGAATGGACCTGGCCCAGGCCTTTCTGCTGGCCGACGCAATATTAAGAATTTACATTAATATAACATCTGATATGGTTGTTTATCCGAAACAAATAGAAAAGCACCTGCGGGCTGAGCTGCCGTTCATGGCCACGGAAAAGATTCTCATGGCCTGCGTGGCAAAAGGAAAAAGCCGCCAGGAGATGCACGAGGTCATACGCGACCATTCGGTGCGGGCCGGACTGGCCGTCAAGCAGGAAGGCGCGGACAATGATCTGCTCGAACGGCTGGCCGGGGACGACCGCATCCCTTTTTCCCTGGAGGAACTGAAAGGGATGCTGGGCGATTACAGTGCTTTCACCGGCCGCGCCGCGGAACAGACCCGGGAGTACCTGGCGGAAGTCGTCACCCCCCTGCTCGACCGCTACAAGGATCTGGTCGGCGGCTGCGACGCAAGCCTCACGGTATGACGAACGCGCCCCCGGATCATGACCGGCGCTGCCGGGTCCTGTACCTCCGGATTGCTCCGGCCCGGATCGGCCTGCTCAAGTTTCTTCTCGAGGGCTATGACAACCTGGCCGTGCTGTCCACGGACGCCTCCGGCAAAGGATGCGTGCGTCTCCTTGTCCCGCGGTCCCGTTACGAGGAGCTCATGCGCTTTCTGACCGCCACCGCCGAAAGGCTTCATTTATAAAATTAACTGTGAAAAATATCTTATTGTTAAATCGTGTCAATGAAGCGAAGAAATCTCTACATTAAAACGTTCGGCTGCCAGATGAACGAGCGGGATTCGGAAATTATTGCCCAGCTTCTGCATGGTTCCGGCTTCATTCCTGTCCACGACATGGAGGCCGCCGACCTGATCGTCCTCAACACCTGCAGCATCAGGGCCAAGGCGGAACAGAAGGTCTACAGCCTGCTCGGCCAACTTAGACAGTATAAATTGAGGAATCCCGGCCTGTTGATCAGTGTGGCCGGTTGTGTCGCCCAGCAGGAGGGGGAACAGATACAACGGAAAATGCCCCATGTCGATCTGGTGGTCGGCACCCAGCAGCTCTATCGTCTGCCGGAAATGATCCGCCGGCTTGACAACGGCGCGCACCATCTCAAGCCCGCGGTCGACATCTCGGCCACCTTCGCCATCCCCTCAATGCGGGAGCTGACCGGTCCCGACCCGGAGGCCGGCCTCCCCAGCCCCGCCGATGGCGGGGTCAGGAAATTTATCACCATCATGCAGGGATGCAACAACTACTGCAGCTACTGTGTCGTCCCCTATACCCGGGGCCGGGAAATCAGCCGGCCCGTCGCCGACATCCTTGACGAGGTCGGAATGCATGCGACCCGGGGCGTGCGTGAAATCACCCTGCTGGGCCAGAATGTCAATTCCTACGGACAGACCGATCCGGTGGCCGACCGCCCCGTCGATTTTCCCGCCCTGCTGCATATGGTCGCCCGAACCGAGGGGCTCAGACGGCTCAGGTTCACGACCTCCAACCCCAAGGACCTGTCCGACCGCCTCATGCGCTGTTTCGCCGAGATCGACATCCTCTGCCCCAACTTTCACCTGCCGGTCCAGTCAGGGTCGGACCGGATACTGCGGCGGATGAACAGGAAATACACGGTGGCCGACTACCTGGACAAGGTGCGGAACCTGCGGCGATACTGCCCGGACATCACCTTGAGCACCGACATCATCGTGGGGTTTCCGGGGGAAACCGACGAGGATTTCGAACAGACCATGCAGCTTCTTGAAACTGTCCGGTTTCATTCATCTTTTTCGTTCAAGTACTCCGACCGCCCCGGTACCCGGTCGGCGGCCTTCGGGGACAAGGTCGCGGAACAGGTCAAGGCGGACCGTCTCAGCCGTTTTCAGACACGCCAGGACAGGATCAGCCTGGAGCGCAACAGGGAGTATGTTGGCCGGATCGTGGAAGTGATGGTCGAGGGAGCGGGAAAAAACAACCACCTGCAGGGCCGCACGGCCGGCAACCATATCGTTCACTTTCCCGGACCGCCCGGTTCCGCTTTCCGTCCCGGGGACATGGTCATGGTTCGTATTAACCGGGCCGGGCAGCACTCGCTGGCCGGCACAATGCTGATGGAGGATTCAGACGCGTGATTGACTTGCACACCCACACATTTTTCAGCGACGGGGTCCTTGTTCCCGCCGAGCATCTGCGCCGTTTCGAGGTCATGGGATATGAGGCGGTGGCCATCACCGACCATGCCGATTCGTCGAACCTGGATTTCATCGTCCCCCGGATAGTCCGGGCCGCGGCCGACCTCAACCCCCACAGCAGGACCCGCCTGATTCCCGGCATCGAGCTGACCCACGTTCCGCCCGCCCTGATCAGAGAGCTGGCCGGGCGTGCCCGTGAGCTTGGCGCCCTCCTGGTGGTGGCCCACGGCGAGACCCCGGTGGAGCCTGTGATTCCCGGCACCAACCGGGCCGCCCTGGAAGCAGGGATCGACCTGCTGGCCCATCCCGGGTTCATCACCGAGGAAGAGGCCAGGCTGGCGGCGGAAAAGGGAATCCTGCTTGAACTTTCGGCCAGAAAAGGCCACTGCCTGACCAACGGCCATGTCGCCCGCATGGCCCTGAGGACCGGAGCGGGGCTGTCGGTCAATGCCGACGCCCATGAACCCGGGGACTTCATGACCGCGGAACGGGCGGAAACCGTGGCCCTTGGCGCCGGCCTTGACAGGGAGCAGTACCGGCAGCTGCGCAGGAATATGACGGACCTAGTCGCCCGTCTCTGATCCCCCGGTGTCCCGGCCGGTAAAACCGGGCAGGCTCGGCGGGGGAGCAACGGCCGGGGCCGGTGACTTGCCGGTCAGGCTGCTGATCCGGCGGACAACCCGGCCGGCGGCCCGCCTGCCCTTTGCGGCCGCCGACTTGATCAGACAGTCGTCGAACTCGACGACCAGACTGTTGTATTTGGCCCTGGATGAGGGTACGAGGCTCAGCCGGGCCCGGACCCCCTGCTCCCCTACTTCGAGAAACTGGATGATGGACCGCCGGTGCTCCGGAAAAAGCCGGTATTCCCTGTTGATGATAAACCTGGGCGTACGGAAGCGCTTGACGTACGACAGGTTCTCCCCGCCGTTGCGGTAGATGACGTTGAACACCAGGTTGTTCTCCAGCACCCCTACCCAGGCGAGATCCCCGCC
>JALHJD010000424.1 GCA_022837185.1 Desulfobacteraceae bacterium | reverse complement strand
GCGGGGCTCAATCTCCGGAAAAATCTGACGCGCAACGCCGTGGCGGTGGCCGCCGTCTTTTTCGGAATTGCGGTATTTGTCGCCAGTTCGGGATACGTTCACAGCGTCCGGTCATCCGTGCTGCAGTGGCTGGACGCCATCGTCAAGGCGGACATTCTCATTACCGCCAGCCATCCCAGCGTCAGCATCAACGCCCAGGCCATTCCCCTGCCGGTGGATATGGTCCCCCGGCTGAAAGAAGTACCCGGCGTGGAGACGATCATTCCGTGGCGCAAGGCGTTCATCACCTATTCCGGAAGAAAAGTGTTCATTTCCGCCTCCAGACTGGCGCTTTATCCCGAGCGGCGGGAACGCGGCAAAAAAAGTTCTCCCGCCGGAAGCACAGAACCGACAGGCGCCAACAGGGTCGTGGTCAACGAAACCTTCGCGGCGATCTTCAAGGTTCAAAAGGGAGATGTGCTGAATCTGCCGACGCCCGCAGGCCTGGCGGCTTTTCGCGTCGCCAAAATCGTGGTGGACTACACCAGCGACAGCGGCGTGATCGGCATGGACATCGAAACCTATCAGCGCCACTGGGGCGACAGGCTCTGCAATGCGTTTTTCGTGATTCTCGCGCCGGGCGCAAAAGTCGAGGCCGTGCGCAGCGACATTCAGCGCCACCTGAGCGAAAAAAGCAACCTGTACGTGGTGTCCGCGCTGGAATTCAAAAGGGAGATCCGCAAGGTTCTGGACAGGACGTTTTTCCTGAACTACGCGCTCAACGTCATTACGCTGCTCATCGCCTGCCTGGGCATCATTGTGGCGCTTCTGGCTTCCGTGATGGAAAGAACGCGGGAAATCGGCGTCCTGCGCGCCGTCGGCATGCTCAAAAGGCAGATATACGGCGTCGTCGTCCTGGAATCCGCGCTGATGGGACTGGCCGGAGGCGTCCTCGGCTCTGTCGCCGGCATTGTGGCGGGCTGGCTCAACCTGGAAGGATTCTTTGTCACCAACTGGGGCTCCGCGCAGTACTATCTGCCGTTCACGTCCATCGTCTGGGCGCTCCTGCTTTCGACGGGGCTCGCCGCTCTGGCCGGAATCATTCCCGCGCGGCGGGCCGCGAAAACCAATATCGTCGAAGCCCTGTCCTACGATTAACGTCCGGACCCGGCCTTGGGGCCATTCAGCGCCGCCGCCCCGGCAACGGTTTTAGCGCGCGGGCGCCCGAAGCGCCGTTATCTGAGACTCTTCAACTGGTCCCCGGCAATGATATCGGCGCCTTCCCTGTGCGGCACAAGCTCCATCCTTGCTCCGTAGCCGCCGCGGTAGGACACGGTCAATTGCACGTAGTACACGTATCCCGCCTTGATTTTGAGCGCCGCCTCGCCCCGCTCCAGAGTCCAGACCTCTTCCTTTTTGTTTTGCTGATTGTTGTAAGTCCAAAGCGCGCCCGGAGAAAGGGTAA
>JALHJD010000423.1 GCA_022837185.1 Desulfobacteraceae bacterium | reverse complement strand
GTGATCGCCGCCGTCAGGGTCGTCTTCCCATGATCAATATGACCTATCGTCCCTACGTTGACATGCGGCTTCGTCCGCTCAAATTTTTCCTTTGCCATCAGCGTACCTCTTTCAACTGGTTGTTCAGCCTAAACGCCTCGTATCTTGTGAATTATCGTTTCGGCCTGTTTGGCCGGTACTTCCGCAAACTCGCTAAACTGCATGGTAAACGTCGCTCTGCCCTGGGTTGCCGACCTGAGGTCGGTGGAATAACCGAACATTTCAGCCAGGGGCGCTCTGGCATGCACAACCTGGTGGCCCCGCTCGATCTCCACCCCGACGATGTGCGCCCTCTTTTTGTTGAGATCATTGATGACCTCCCCGAGGTATTCCTCCGGGGTGATGATCTCCAGCGCCATGATCGGCTCCAGCAGGATCGGCGCCCCTTCCCGGGCGGCCTTTCGGCAGGCCATGGTCGCCGCCACCCCGAAGGCCATATCCGTCGAATTCTCCTCGTCATAGGAGCCGCCGATCAATCGGACCAGGACGTCGACGAGCGGATAGCCTATGAGGGGGCCCGAATCAAGACTGTCGCGCACTCCCTTTTCCACCGCCTCGATGTATCCTCCGGGCACCTGATCATCGGTGACCAGATTTTCAAAACGGACGCCCTGTCCCCGCGGCAGAGGGACAAGCTGCAGCTTGACATGCCCGTACTGCTCCTTGCCGGCGCCGTGTGTTTCAAACCGGCCCTCGGCAGTCGCTTCGGCGGTAAGGCTTTCCTTGTAGGCCACCTGGGGCTTGCCGACATTGGCTGCGACCTTGAATTCCCGTATCAGCCGTTCGGTGATAATTTCCAGGTGCAGCTCGCCCATCCCGGAAATTATCGTCTGCCCGGTGTCTTCGTTCACCGTCACCCGGAAGCTCGGGTCCTCCCTGGATACCCTTGCGAGGCTCTCGCGGAGCCTGACCTCATCCGCCTTGGTTTTGGGCTCAATGGCCACTCCGATCACCGGCTCGGGAAAATCCATGGCCTCGAGGACTATATAATCACCGGTCCCGCACAGGGTGTCGCCGGTGGTGGAGAATTTCAAGCCGGCCACCGCGCCGATATCGCCGGCGGCAAACCTGTCAACCTCCTCGCGCTTGTTCGCATGCAGCATGAGCAGCTTGGAAATCTTTTCCTGCTTGCGCTTCAGGGGGTTGTAGACTTTCTCGCCAACCTTGAGCTGCCCGGAATACATCCTGATGAACGACAGGTTGTCCACGAAGGGATCAGCCTGCAGCTTGAAAATCAGGCCGCAGAACTTTTCCTGCGGGTCCGGGCGCCGGGTCAACGGTTCGCCGTTCTTGTCGATCCCCTCCACCGCAGGGATGTCCAGCGGCGAGGGAAGATAGCGCACAACGGCATCCAGCAGGGGCTGCACCCCTTTATTCTTGAATGCCGAGCCGCACAATACGGGTACCAGACCCA
>JALHJD010000093.1 GCA_022837185.1 Desulfobacteraceae bacterium | reverse complement strand
TGTCGATGACGGCTTTCTCTTTACGACCCCGGGAGAGACAGGCAGTCTGCGGATCAGGCAAAGCGAGTATCTGGAAACGGATGTCCCCCGGGATGCGGCCCCGCTCACGCCCCTTCATTTTGCAGGTGCGGCCCTGGGCAATTTTGAGTATAATTGGGCCAAGATATATGTCAATTCCGAAGAGGAAAACCTGCTGCTGATGCTGCAGATTGACGGCAAACCGAAGGAGAGGCTTCCCTTCCGGTTCGACGCGGACCGGAACATGTTTGTCCCCCTGCGCCATGGAGAAACCGGCGGGATAGATCAACCGATAAAGCTCGATGTCAATTTCAGGGTCCCCGTCAATGAACTGTTTTTATATCATTCGCAACTCATTCCGTTTCTTCTTCAGTCCAAGTAAAATGGAGGTCCCATGTTGCGCGCCGCCCTTCCGTTCATCCTGTTCTGTTTTGTTGCCCTCGGCGGGTGCACCCGTCACGAGGTGGAAATGAAACCGGTGGAAATCAAGCCGATCCACATCACCGTTGACGTCAATGTCCGTGTCCAGAAGGCGGTGGATGATTTCTACGGGGACATCTATGGAGATGAACCGGCCGAAGGCGCGGATCAAGAGGCGCAGGAAAAGGATAAATAAGGAGGCTGTTATGCGTTGCCCACATGCGAAGGTCAGCTGTCTGCTGTTTTGCCTGTCTTTGGTTTTTCTTTTTGCCGCATCCGTTTGCGCCCAGGATATGCAGGCCCTCAAGTCCCGGATGCTGGAGCGCAAGCCGACCATCGATGCTCTGAAAAACCAGGGCATAGTCGGCGAGGGCATCGACGGCTACCTGCATTTCCGGCAGCAATCCCCCGGAGACGCCGGGGTGGTCAATGCTGAAAATCAGGACCGGCGAACGGTGAACGGTATGATTGCCAGCAGAGAAGGGACATCCATAGAACAGGTATCCAGAAAGGCCGCCCAGAAGATTATCGCCAATGCCCGGCCCGGACACTGGGTCCAGAGGGGGGACGGTTCCTGGTATCGGAAATGACCTGGAATCTCCCCTTTGGGTGGCGCCCTTAAGGCTTGACCACCGGAATGGTGACCATCCCCCCGCCTTTCAGGGGTTTGAAGCGGATCTCGGCGGCTGCTTCATCCGCCCCGACCGCCCGGTCCAGGGTCATTTCCACGACCAGTCTGCCCGGCGAAATGGAGTGCAGGAGCCATTTGGCCTCCCCTTTTTCGGCGTTGACGTTGTTGACGGCCGGGGACGAATCAAGCAGCCGGGTGCCGGGCGGCAGGTGCTGAACCAGGATGAGGGACGAAGGCGGCGGAGAGCCGACATTGATTTCCACCGCCAAGATCGATCCTCCCAGCCGCAGAAAGCGGGCGGTTACGGAGTCCTCGGCGGTGCTGCCGGTTGCCGGCAGGATGCAGAGCAGGAAAAGGAAACAGCCCAGCCACATTCGGTGTTTTCTCCTTCCCGCCATTGATCCCCTCTTGAGTTGCTTCATCATTATCGACCCTCCTCGTCTTGCGGATTGTTCCTAATCCAGCACCAGATAGCGCTTCTGCTCCCCGTCCCAGGCATAACCGGAGCCGGCCCAGATGGAATCGATCAGGTCCTGGTCAACGTCCAGACCCTCGGTGTCGACATACTGTTCGTAGACCGACAGGATTTCCTCGTCATCAATGGTATTGTCCCGGTTGGTGTCGGCCCAGTGAAAAGGGGCCACAATCAGGGACGAAGCTCCTCCTATGGGCTGGTCGCCGCCGCCCTCCTTCATGGTCACCGCCCCGTTAAAGAAAAGCTTTTCCCCCAGGGAAGCCGCGGCCGGCACCTGGCAGACATAGGCATGAATGGGCCTGTCCGGCTCGGTTCTGCCGATCCATTTCAGGGTATTTTCCCTGGCGTCAAGGGAGGTGACGGCGGGAGAGCCTCCCAGAGCCTTGCAGCCCGGGGGAATCGTTTCCTTGATGATCAGGGAAACCGTCTCCGGGCCGGCAGGGTGGAGACGGATCAGCACCGGAAAGGTCTGTCCGGGGGGAACATGGGGCGGCAGGATCCGTTCCGCGGTCACCGTCCCGCGCGGCTGTTCCTTGGCCAGCAGGAGGACCAGCAGGGCTGCCGCCAGGAAGATGGCCGCCCCCGCAGGCAGGAGCCAGGACTTCAGGGAGACGCCGCGGGCGGGGGTGCCGGCCGCGGTCTTCTCCTCTTCCGCCAACGGAGCTTCCTCGGCGCAATGTTTGTCCAGGATATCTTCCAGGGGTATCTCCAGGGCCTGGGCAAGTTTTTCGGCGTTTTCAAGTTTGATGGACTGGTAGCGCCGGTTCTCCCACCTGGAGATGGTATCGGTGGTGACCCCGACCACCGTTGACAGATACAGCTGGGTCAGCCCCTTGCTTTCCCGAAGACGCCGGATTGCTCCGCCGTCGATCCTGGCCATGGGGACGGCGCCGGGATAGGCCTGGGTGTTCCCGTTGTCTTTGGGCTGATTCATCGGCAAGGTCCGGGGCTGATCATCGGTGGCGTGCAAATATAATGGGTCAGTGGCAACGTCCTTAGTGTATCCATTCCCTCTCGTTGATTCAAAGTCAAAGACACCCGGAACGATATTTTTTTGGCCTGGCCGGTGGACGATTCGGGCCGCGGGAAAAGGGGCGCCGCTGTAACTTATTGATATTACAGCATGTCGGGTCGACATCGGGTCATGTCGCCTATTTCTGTCCTCTTTTTTGCCTTACCGTATGGACAAAGGGAGTATCCGTGTCGGATATTCCCGGCAGGCTCCATCAATACCATACAAGGTAAGGGAGGAAAAAATGAAAAAAAGACGAATGTTTTTTGGAGTCGCAGCGGCGGCAGTTCTGGGGATCGGGCTGGGAATGGGCATGGTTTTCGCCGGCCCTCCCGCCGGGGCGCCGGAAAATGAAATCATTATCGAGGGAAAAAAACCGGCCCGTTTCAATCATGCAACCCATTCGGCATTGGGGCTGGAGTGCGGGGTCTGTCATCATGACGGGGAACACAGTCCGCTGGCCGCGGAGTCCATCGCCGCCCTGGCGGACCCGGCCGAACTCAGATGCGTATCCTGTCATAACGATGCGCATCCGAACACGGAGATGCAGAAGCCCAAGGATGTCTTTCATGCCCGGTGCCAGACCTGTCACAAGGAAGGATACCAGGGGAAAACCGGACCGACCAAGTGCACCGACTGCCACATCAGGCAGAGTAAAACGCTGGAAGGGTGCTGAGCCGCCATGCCGTCAATCACCGGGGTCGGACGTGTCCGGCTCCGGTGGTCCGGAGGACAGGCCGTTCAGTTTTTCCAGCTGCCTGAAGGGCCATTCCACCGTCCGCCTGAGGATATTGAGCGGACTGAGCAGAATGTCCCTGGCCAGGTTGGTCTGAATCAGCGGTTCATCCAGACTGCCGGTTATTTCCAGGGAAGTGCTGAGGGAGCCGTCCTCGCCGAGCAGAGCGTAACCGGCCAGGGGGATAAGTCCGATGATTTTGCTGTAATCCTTCATCGTGAACAGTTCCATGGACAGATGGAGAGTCCGCTCGTTGAAGTCGACCCAGCCGGTCGTTTCACTGTTGACCGTTATGCCGTCCGCCCGGAGCTGGCGAATGGTCAGCAGTTTGTCCATGACGTCGAAATGGACGAAGCCGTTTTGCACCCTGTAGCCGTCCTGGTCGAATCCCGGTGAAGACAGAGTGGCCAGCGCCGGTATGGTATTCAGGAAGGCAATGAGGTTGTTCATGACCAGGTATTCCCTGATCAGCACCTCGGTGAATTCGATATAGCCGTTATAGTTGCCGGGCGTTCCGCTCAAGGTGACATCGAGCAGGCCGTTGCTCAGGTCGGCGAATGTTATGAAATCCCGCGCTATTTCGGCGTTCAGCTTGCTGCCGGTAAAGGTGAACGCCTTGCCGCTTGCTTCGTAGAGAAACCGTCCCTCGCCAAGCTCGGCGCCGAATGTCCGGTCCGGTCCATCAATGGTGTATTCGAAAGGGCCGGTGGCGATCAGCGTCTCTTTATGGTTGAGCAGGGCTTTCGGGCCGGTGACGGTCACGGGGAGCGGAAAGGGGCGGCCGTCGCCATCAGCGGCAAAACTGTTCCGGTCAAGGACGACGAAATAATCGCGCAGCCGGATGGTCAGCCGGTCGGTCATGGCAATGGTGATTCGCTCGTCATTAGCCGAGGCCTCGATGCTGTCCAAAGTCCCGGCGCCCTGGAAACGGAAGGAGGTGACGGGCTGACCGTCCAGGACAAGCGGGCTCCCGGACACCTCGACTTCGCCGTCGAAGCGCACGGCAAGCGGGTCCCGCACCGCAAGATGGAGATATCCTTCGTTGAACGGCAACCCGTCAAGCAGGGGAACGGCAGGGGCAACGGTCCGGAGGCTGCCGATGCTTATGCCTGTCTCATCCCGGTGGAGCCGGATAACGGTTTCCCACTCCGGGAGACGGAGGGCAACGGGATCGGTGCTGAAATCCACCGCAACCGGCATCCGCACCCGGGATGCCCGGAGTACCTGCATCCCGTCAACGCGGAAGTCCAGATGGTCGACGGTGCAGACCAGGTCCGCCTGTCTGGCCCGGACATCCACGACCCCCGCCAGCCCGGTGCGGATGATGTCCTTATAGGAAATATCGGCCCGGCGGATGGTTATGGTCCGGTCGGCGAGCGCGACATCGACAGCCTCGGCCCGGACAGGCATGCCGTTCCAGGCCCATTCTCCCTGCCCGGCATGGAAAGCTCCGCGGGCATGGAGGGAGAATTCCGGGAGATCCAGGGTGAGCTGCAGCTCCGCCCTGGTCTCGCCGGATACCTGCAGGAGCGGCAGCCGGATGTCGTACCTGGCCAGGATTTCGTGAATATCTTCATCTCCGCGGGTTTCCGTCCGGATATTGATGACCAGGCGGGTTTCCGCCCCGATGAGATTATCGATATGGACGCTGCTGCCGGAAAGGGTCCTGTCCCTGTACCGGGGTGCGGTCAGGGCAAAGGCAAGACGGTCGTTGTCCAGGGACACCTCAACCCGCTCACTGATGACCGGATCCAGCCGGGGATGGAATTTGACGGCAACGGATTCGGCCAACGCCGTGCCGCTGATATCGCCGGGTCCGATCTCCTCCCATTTTTCCAGGAGAAAACGCAGCCGGAGCTGATTGATCCGGTACTGTCCGGCGGTAATGTTGCCCGCCACCCAGGCGACGACTTCCCGGTCGATGGGGAGCTGGTCCAGAACAGGGGCGAGGCTGGTAAAGGTTTCGGTGCCGACAACCATATTCACCTGCCCCCGGTATTCCGTGATGCCGAGGGAGCCGTTGACCCACGGGCTCCTGAAAAAACCGGTAAAGAGAAAGCGTTCCGTTGCCCGGGAATAGGTGCCCGTGCCGCCCAGGGTGAGGTTGCGGGGTTTGATCTGCAGGCCGGTAAGGGCGAGGTGATACACGTCGGCATCGTGGGCCACCGAGGCTTCAAGGGCAAATTGGTCATTTTCCAGCACGAAGTGGCCGTTCCGGTACATCATGGTCATGGAGTGGTTCCGGTAATTGAGCTGTTTGACGTCCAGTTCCCGGATCAGGTGCCCCCATTTCTTGACGGCGGCAACATACCCCTCCAGGTCGGGCTCCGCCGTGCTGTCGAGGATGCCCACCTGTTCGGCACGGATGATCAATCCCCCATCCAGACGGACGGAAAGGTTTCTGATATCCGCCGAGGAAATAGACAGCTGCCGGAAGGCCACTCCCTCTTTGAGCGACCACCAGGCAAAACCACCGGCCAGGGCAAGAATACAGCAGAGAACGAAGAGGCTGACAAGGAGTCGGACCACCTGGCGGTACAGGAAAGGCTTCATGAATTATCAGAGGAGACGAATCGGGGATGCTGCATCAGGGCAAACCTGGCGGAACGGACGATCCGTTGCGCGGAAAAGGGAGAGAAGAAAAGGGGGCGGCTCGCTGTCCGCCCCCTGAAACATGGCGCGCCAGGAGGGACTCGAACCCCCGGCCTTGAGCTTAGAAGGCTCCTGCTCTGTCCTGCTGAGCTACTGGCGCGTGCGTGCAATTCGGAGCAACAATGTACCGGGTCCGGCGGGAGAAATCAACTCTCTTGCCCCGCAGGGACTGGGGAAGGGAGAGGTATATTATTTAATTTTTTCCCACACCGGTCCCGAGGCCGTATCCAGCACGGAAATGCCTTTTTTGAGCAGCTCGTCGCGCACTATATCGGCAGCCAGCCAGTCCTTGACCTGCCGGGCCCGTTCCCTTTCCCTGATCAGTTGGGTGATTTCCGGGGCCAGGGGGCATTGCTCCAGGCGTAATATGCCGAGAACACTGTTGATTTTACGCAACGTGTCCAGGATCTTGTTTTTCTGCTCGCGTTCCAGGCTGCCCGTCTGCAGGACCGGATTCAGTTTTTTGATGAAATCGAACAGTGCGCCCACCGCCCGCGATATATTCAGGTCGTCGTCCATGGCGTCATAAAAATTGTTTTCCAGGTCGGCGACAAAGATGGCCACGTCCGGGTGGGGCAGGTCCGGAGGCAGGCAGAGCAGTTTGCGGGTGAATTCGTCCAGGCGGGCCAGGGCCTTGCACATGGAATCAAGCCGCCGGAAGGAAAAGTGCAGGGGTTTGCGATAATGGACCGCCAGCAGCATGAAGCGCAGCTCCCTGCCGGAATACCCCTTGCCCAGCACATCCTGGAGGGTCACCACGTTGCCGTGTTCTTCGGCCATTTTCTTTCCGTCCTTGAGCAGGATGCCCGAATGCAGCCAGAAATTGGCCAGCGGCTTGCCGGTCAGGGCCTCGGCGATGGCGATTTCATTTTCATGGTGGGGAAACATCAGGTCCTGACTGGCGGTATGGATGTCAATGGTTTCCCCCAGGTACCTGGTCGACATGGCGGAACACTCGATGTGCCAGCCGGGGCGCACGTTGCCCCAGTCGGTTTCATAAAAAATACCCCTTTTCAGTTCGTCCAGGGTGGAGCGCTTCAGCAGGGTGAAGTCCCGCGGGTTGTCTTTTTCGTAGTTGTCAAGGTCAACGGTTTTTCCCGTTTTTATCTTGCCAAGATCGATGCCCGACAGGCGCCCGTACGGTTTGAATTTGGAGATGTCGAAGTAGATGGATCCGTGCTTTTCGTAGGCATACCCCTTGTGGATGAGGTCATGGGCGATTTCGATCATGTCGTGGACATGTTCGGAGGCCTTGGGGTAGCCGGACGCCTTTTTGATGCCCAGGGCCTCGATGGCCCGCATGAATTCATCGATATAGCGCCCGGTAAACTCCTTCAGGGGGAGCCCGGCCCTGGCCGAACCGGCGATGGTGTTGTCGTCGATATCGGTAAAGTTCATGAAGGAATGGACCTCGAATTTTTTTAACTCAAGGCAGCGGACAAGGAGGTCGGCGACAACCAGCCGGCGGCAGTGCCCCATGTTGGGCGACTGGTAGGCCGTGGGGCCGCAGGCGTAACAGGTGACGCGTTTCTTGCTGATGGGCTGAAACTCCTCCTTTTTCCGGGTCATGGTATTGTAGAGGCGGAGTCCGCCGCCCGCCGATTCCTGCTTGACTTTCGGCACGAAGAGGGGCGTGCTCAGGTAGCGCTCGCCGCCGTCGGGCAGGATAGCGACGATCAGTCCCCCGGTCATTTCGCGTGCCAGTTGGAGGGCGGCAAACATGGAGGCCCCCGAGCTCATGCCGACAAAAATTCCTTCATCACGGGCAAGCATCCTGGCGGTCTCGTACGCATCGCCGTCGGCAACGTTGATTATCCGGTGCGGCAGGCTTTTGTCGAAGATGCCGGGGCGATAGGATTCCTTCATATTCTTGAGGCCCTGGATTTTATGGTCGGAGTAGGGCTCGACGGCAGTGATCCGGACTTCGGGATGGTTTTCCCGGAACCACCTGCACAATCCCATGGCCGTGCCGGACGTGCCGAGGGTGGTAATAATATCGGTCACCCGGCCGTCGGTCTGGCTCCAGATTTCCGGGGCGGTTCTGCGGTAATGGGCCTGCCAGTTGGCCTCGCTGTTGAACTGGTCGGTCAGAAAGTAGCGTTCGGGGTGCTCGCGCCCCATGGCGTACGCCCTTTCGATTGCGCCGTCGGTGCTGCGCTTGGCGGGGGTCAGGATGATTTCCGCGCCGTAGGCCTGCATGATCAGACGGCGTTCGACACTGGCCGATTCCGGCATGACCAGTTTACAACGGTATCCCTTGGCCGCGCAGACCATCGCCAGGCCGATGCCCGTATTGCCGCTGGTCGCTTCCAGGACGATTTTATCCTTGGTCAGTTCACCGCTCCGCTCCCCGGCTTCGATCATGGACAGGGCGACCCGGTCCTTGACGGAGCCGCCCGGGTTATAGGATTCCAGCTTGGCGAGGACCATCATGCCTGGCTGCTGGTTTAATCTCACGATGGGGACAAGGGGTGTGTTGCCTATCAGGTCAAGAATTGAATTGATCATCGGCTGTATGGTCGCATTTCTGCGGTAAAGTAGGAGAAATACCTGTTACAAGTAAAACCGGTACGGTTGGAATTGCGGTAAATGTACTACGATATGGCATGAATGAAAATGGAATATGGATAACTTATCGAAATTTCTGAAATGCACGCCACAGTCTGCAGAGCGCGGCCCGGCATTCGCTGTTTTCGACAGTCGAAGCCATTTGCTCGAAATTCCGAATTTTTTCCGGATCCTGGGTGCGTTCCGGCGGTGGGCAGGATGGGGTGTCGGGCTTCAGCGGTTCAAGGGGCTGCAGAATCCAGCGGATATCATCAACGGCCAGTTCCGGCAGAGCATTGCGCACTCCGGCCAGCAATCGGGGCTTGGTGCTCTGCAGGTGGTGCATCCAGACGGAACTGGAAACAAATATCCAGAGAATATTGTTTTGGATGTATGCCGGCCGGCTCTGTCTGGCAATTTCGCCGCCGGCGATTTTGTCCCAGTTCCTGTCGATGGTGTAGATCTGCCAGAGGGTGCGCCAGTTTTTCCGTCCGTACAGGCCTTCCAGCTGGGAAGCCAGATCCGGCAGGACCGCTTTGTTGTTCATAATGATACTATACTCCAGGGGCATGAATTGTGCTACGAGGTAATATCTGCCCGAGGCGGTTGAACCGGTTGCTGTGCAGAATAGACTTAACTATGTAAAACTATATAAAAAAGTTTGACTAAATGGCATGATATGCGATAATAAAAAAACAATAATCGCGAAATGGGCGGCCTTTTTATTGTTTGTCCGAGGAGAAGAAGGGGTGATTCAATGGCAAAAAGAGCATGGTCTTTGTGTCTGGCAGGCACGGTTTTTTTCTTCTTTTTCAGTGCCGGGGCGTCCCCGGCCGAAACACTGCAGGAAGCGGTTCAGTATCTGATTGAAACGAATCCTGAAATCAGGACGGTGGTGTATAACCGCCTGGCCAGGGACCAGCAGGTGACTCAGGCCAGGGCCGGTTATTTTCCCGAACTGGGATTGATGGGCGGCGCCGGTTTCCAGGAAGTCGACAAGCCGCTTGATCAGTCGCTCGATCCATGGGAATTTGCCCTCAGCCTGCGGCAGAACGTTTTCCGCGGGTGGCAGGACATGAACGAGGTGCAGCGGCAGGAAGCGCGGGTCCGATCCCAGGCGTATGTCATTCGGAGCGCCTCAGAAAATACGGCCCTTCAGACCGCGAGGGTTTATCTGGAAGTGCTTCGCAAACAGGCCTTTGTCGGCCTTGCCAAAGAGAACCTGCAGGTGCACCAGCGGATTTACGACCAGATCCGCTTGCGCAGCGAATCAGGGATTGACCGGCGGGCGGACATGAACCAGGTTGAGAGCAGACTGGCTCTTGCCGAATCAAACCTCATCGTCAACGAGACCAATTTGCTCGATGCCCAGACCAACTATCTGGGGGTGGTCGGTCATCTGC
>JALHJD010000092.1:3643-13537 GCA_022837185.1 Desulfobacteraceae bacterium | reverse complement strand
TTCCAGGCAGCAAGTTCATCCAGTTCAACGTACCAACTCCGGAGCGCATTATGAGCAGTGACTTGAAAAAAATGTACAGCACCATCCTGGGGGACAGCTTCCCCCTCAGCATGACCATTTCCTTCGGCGGCCAGGAACTGATCTACCGCAAAAAAACCTGGGAGATCACCATGGAGGACGGCACCACGGAGGAACGCGGGGTGCGTTACGGGGAAAACCCCGATCAGGAGGCGGCCCTCTACGAGCTGATCAGCGGCAACCTGGTCCTCGGCGACTGCAAATACATCGAGCCGAAGAACGGCCTGGTCAGCTCCATCACGGTGGAGGACATGCTCCAGGTGGGCAAGCATCCCGGCAAGATCAACCTGACCGACGTCGACAACGGCCTCAACATCCTCAAGTACCTGACGGCCAGGCCGGCCGCGGTGATCCTCAAACACAACAACCCGTGCGGCGCGGCCATGGGCGACTCCCTGGCCGATGCCTACAACCGGGCCGACCGGGCCGACCGCATCGCCGCCTTCGGCGGCGCCGTCGTCCTGAGCCGTGCCATAGACAAGGATACTGCCGAGCTCATGGCCCGGAATTACCTTGAAGTGGTCTGCGCTCCGGAGTTCGAGGAAGGCACCCTGGAAATCCTGGCCCGGCGCAAAAATCTGCGCATCATCCGCATGGACGGGATCAACCGGCTGGCCGATTACGAAAAATTCCGTTTTATCGACTTCAAGAGCCTGATCGACGGCGGCATCATCGTCCAGCAGTCGGCGGTCAACTCCGTCCGCTCAGCCGCCGATCTCAAGCCGGCGGCGGCCACCTACAAGGGCAGGGAATACAGGTGCGAACGGGAGCCGACCCGGCGCGAGATCGACGACATGATCTTCGGCTGGGCAATCGAGCACGGCACGACCTCCAACTCGGTGCTCTACGTCAAGGACGGCTGTACGGTAGGCATCGGCACCGGGGAGCAGGACCGGGTCGGGGTCGCCGAAATAGCGGTGCACAAGGCCTATACCAAGTACGCCGACATCCTCTGCTTCGATACCCATGGCATTCCCTATGCCGATCTGGCCCTCCAGGTTGAACGGGGGGAACGGGATCGGGCGGACCTGGAAGCCATCGACGCCAAGACCAGGGAAGACCGGGCCGGCCTGCCCGGATCGGTGATGATCTCCGACGCCTTCTTCCCGTTCCGGGACGGCGCGGACGTCGGCATCCGCCAGGGTGTCACCGCCATCCTCCAAGCCGGGGGATCGGTCCGCGACTTCGAAACCATCGAGGCCTGCAACGAAGCCGACCCGAAAGTGGCCATGAAATATACCGGCAAACGCTCCTTCAAGCACTGACCGGTTGCGAACCTTCCGGTACGGGCCGCTTTCCGGTCCGTACCCCGCGTACACAGCGACCCGGCGCCAGGATCGGATATTTCCCTCCTGGCGCCGGTTTTCTGTTTCGGCCCCGCACCCTTTTTTTCTCCCTTCCGATGCTTCCGCCCGCAGGCCTGATCTGCCCGATTTTTAACGGATGCGATGCACAACATTTACCTGAACAAACATAAAGATTTCCTTGGCGACGGAATCCCGCCGATTGGCGATGAATGAGAATGTGATTTATTTTCAACATAATTTATTGGAAACACGTGCTTTCCAGGACATGGCGAACGTTCCTCCTTCTCAGGTCGTTTGCGAAAAAGGCGGGAATGTGATTGAATTAATAAGGAAGGACGTTTTTTCCAGACAAAATCCCGAATCCGGCAAACACCCTGCAGGGTTCCATTCTTCCTGAAAGTTTCGGGCGGACGAGGACGTCCCGGGTGGATCCACCCGTGCAGAAAACCGCGAATTCCATTGGCCGCGCAAAGAACGACAAGGAGGCAGCTTGAACCGAATATCTCACTGGAAGCAATTGGTGTGCGTAGCTGCCATGGCCCTGGCATTCTCCCCGGCGGGCAGCATTGACGCTCTGGCGGATTACTACCGCTGCGAAAGTACGGTGAGCCAGGAGCCCAAGGACAACATCTACGTCCCGCCTGGAGCCACCTGCACCCTCAACGGTACCAGGGTGGAAGGCAATATCACGGTGGACAGCAACGCCCGCCTGTTCGCCAACTCCGTCCGCGTGGACGGCAATATCCAGACGGTCGGCACCGCCGCGCGGGTGAACGTCTCTCCCGGCTCCTTTGTCGGCGGCAGCATCCAGATCAAGCAATCCGGCGCGGCGGATATCCGCGGTGTGGACATCGACAGCGACCTGCTGTTCGACGACAACACCGGCTTTCTGGACGCCGTCGACAACACCATCGGCGGCAACCTGCAGGTATTTCAGAATACCGGGGGTAGCGATCATCGACAACAGGATCGGCGGCAACCTGCAGTGCAAGGAGAACGATCCTCTGCCCACCGGCGGCGGAAATATCGTCGAAGGCAGCATGGAGGAGCAGTGCGCCAACTTTGATCTCGTCCCGCCGCCGGTGCCGGCGCCAACGCCGCCGCCCGATCAGACGGATGACGGCAACTGCACCGGCACACTGGGCAACATCACCGTGGACAACCTGGATGTCCCGCCGGGCGCCACCTGCATCCTCAACGGCACCAGGGTGGAGGGCAACATCAAGGTGTACAGGAACGCCAGCCTGTACGCCAACTCCGTCCGCGTTGACGGCAATATCCAGACTGACGGCGCCGCCGCCCGGGTCAACGTCTCCACCGGTTCCTTCGTCGGCGGCAGCATCCAGATCTTCGGATCGGGTGCAGCCGATATCCTCGGCGTGGACATTGACGGCGATCTGCAGTTCGACGACAACACGCGCTATCTGAACGCCGCCGACAACACCATCGGCGGCAATCTGCAGGCTTTCCGGAACTCCGGGGGAGTATCGGTGACCGGCAACACCATCGACGGCAACCTCCAGTGCAAGCAGAACGTCCCGCCGCCGACCGGCGGCAACAATATCGTCAAAGGCTCCACGGAGGACCAGTGCGCAGATTTCAGGACAAAAGAACTACCGTTTCAATTTCTCCTGCTCAACCAGGATACAGGGAGCGAATAGACGCATATCCGCCGGCGGGGGAAAGGCTGCACACTTCTTGAAGCACCTTTCCCCCTTTTGTTTCCCTCCTCTTCGGCTCGAGAAACCCCCGGGACCTGATCGCCTGCCCGGGCGATCTGCCAACCCGGATGCCCGCCGGCCTGTCTGCCTGTCCGGCTCGTGACCTGCACCTGCAATGCAAGAGGGAGAAAAACGTTAAAAAAATATTGACTTTGGCCAATCGTATAAATATATATTTATATGTTTGAACGTTTGTAAGATGATTCTCTTGTCGATTCATGGAGAAACCAATCAGGGAAGCAGGGTGAATGAGTAACCAATTGGCAGAACATGCCGGCGAGGAACCAACTCCGGAGATCGGGTTCGCCGACGTCGCTTTTGTCGCCAAGGCACTGGCCGATGAAAATCGATTGCGCATCCTCCTCGGCCTGGCGCAGGGAAAAAAGTCAGTCTCCAGGATTGTCGAGGAACTCGGCATCTCCCAGCCCCTGGCCTCGCACCATCTCAAGGAACTCAAGCGGGCGCTGCTGGTGAAGGTCGAACGAAGCGGCCCGTTCATCTACTATGACCTCGCCGACCGGCGCATCATGACAATCCTCATGGACCTGCACAACCTGGCCGCGGGACTGCTGGCCCGGCGAACCACATTTTAACCGGGAAGAAAGGTGAGCGATATGGAGTTGGCGCAGATTCTTGACAGCATGGAGCCTGCCGAGGCCCTTGCGGCCCTGAAACCGCAGCTGCGAAAAATTCTCTCCTCCCTCGACGAGGAAACGGTGGTTGAATTCGTCACCGGCCTGATGGAGCAGAAAGACGGGGACAAACTGTCCAGCATGGTGCATCTCTGACTGGCCGAGTGCATGGGCGAAGGTGTCGACCCGACGCAGATGTGCCAGACCCTGGTCCACAAAGTGGCCCGCTCCAAACAGCTGATGGCGGCCGTTGCCGACCCGGACATCCTGGCGCTGTTCGAAAGCTGGCTCGATGAACTGGAGGAGGAGGTCGCCGCCTACCTGCGCCAACATCCCGGCGGCAGCGCGGCGGAACTGGCCGGAAGCCTCGGTCTGTCCATAAACGGGGCGGACTTTCTGCTGGCCAAACTGCGGCGGGAGAAGAAAATACACAGGTAACAAAGGAGACCCTCATGGTACTGCGCTTTTTTCTGAACGAACCGCCCGGCAGGACTTGAAGCCACTTCAGGGACATGCTGCCCCGGGTGGGCGAAGAGGCGGAAATTGAAATCGAGATCATCGCCAGACCGCGTCATGAATTCCAGTCGGCGGCCTATGCTGAGTTGGGACTGCCGCGGGCCCCGGCAATCATGATCAACGACGAAGTCATCGTCGCCGGTCAGGATATTGAGGAGCACAGGCTGCTGAAGGAGATCCGGCGCCGCCTGACCCGTGCGGAGAATAAATAGCTGCAGGAAAGTAATCCGCCGAAGGGAGGCTGGTCGGTAACGGCCCCGGCGTAACGGGATGGGTCGATGGTGCGGCATGAACCCGAATACCGGAAAATGAACAGAACGGCCTGAGGCCACGGAACGGGGATTCCCGGCAGGACAGGAAGGGAACTATGCATCCGATCAATACCCTGATCCGGTTTACCATGGGGCATCCGCGCCTGACAGCGGCGGCCATGGTGCTGGCGACCGTGGTCCTGGGCTCGTTCATCGGCATGGTGCGGGTCGATACCGATCCGGAAAACATGCTGGAGCAGGACGAGGCCGTCCGGGTTTTTCACAACCGGGTCAAGCAGGAATTCACCCTCCATGACATCATCGTCCTCGGGGTAGTCAACGAACGGGACCCCGACGGGGTGTTCAATCCCGCCACCCTCAAGCGGATCGCTGAGCTGACCGAGTTCGCCGCCACCCTGAGTTGGGCCGATCCGGAAGACCCGGGGAAAACGGTCGGCGTGGTCAGCCGGGACATCATCGCCCCCGGCAATGTCGACGACATCCGCCAGGCCGGCCCCGGGGAGGTCCGTTTTGCATGGCTGATGCCCGAACCGCCCGCCTCGCGGGGGGAGGCCCTGCGAATCCGGGACCGGGCCATGGCCAACCCCACGCTGCGGGACACCATGGTTTCGGCGGACGGCCGGGCCCTGTGCCTGTATCTGCCCATCACTCACAAAGACCTGGCCCACCTGATCACGAAGCGGCTGCAGGAGAAAATCGCTTCGTTCACCGGGAATGAACAGTATCATATCACCGGCCTGCCGGTGGCCGAGGACACCTTCGGAGTGGAGATGTTCATTCAGATGGCGGTCTCGGCCCCCCTGTCCATGCTGGCCATTTTTCTGCTCATGCTCTTCTTTTTCCGGAAACCGCTGCTGATCCTCTCGCCGATGATCATCGCCATGGTCTCGGTGATCTGCACCATGGGGCTGCTGGTCGGCACCGGCAACACCGTGCACATCATGAGCTCGATGATACCGATCTTCCTGATGCCGGTGGCGGTGGTGGACAGCATCCACATCCTGTCTGAGTTTCACGATCAGTACCGCAAAACAGGCGACCGGCGGCGCACCCTGGAACAGGTCATGAACCAGCTGTACAAGCCCATGCTCTACACTTCCCTGACCTCCGCCGCCGGTTTCGCCTCCCTGGCCCTGACCCCCATCCCGCCGGTCCGGGTCTTCGGCATCTTTGTCGCCGTCGGCATCATGCTTGCCTGGCTGCTTACCATCACGTTCATTCCGGCCTTTGTGATGATGATAAAGGAGGAGCGCCTGGCCGGTCTGGGCATGACGGCGGGCGGAACAGGCGGCGCCGATTCGCTGCTGAGCCGACATCTCCGCTGGCTGGGCGGCGTGACCGGCAGGAGGGCCAAGCCGATCATCGCCCTGTCCCTTGCGGCCCTGGCCGTTGCCGGCTACGGCATCTCGAAGATTGAAATCAACGACAACCCGGTCAACTGGTTCACCCCCAACCATCCGATCCGGGTGGCCGACCGGGTCCTGAACAGCCATTTCGGCGGCACCTATGAAGCCTTCCTGGTGCTCGAGGGCGGGGATGAGCAGGAAGAAGCCGGCGCGACCGCGGCCCTGCTCAGGGACCGCATCGCCGACATGGACAATGGCGCAGCGCGAGCGGACGGGATTCCCGTCCTGGCCCTGCATGACATCGAGGCCGAACTCAGCCGGGCGGCCGACGCCGACGCCCTGCTCGACAACCTGGAGCGGCAATGGCAAGAACAGCGCGACCGGGCGGCGACGGATGCCGACTACGATCTCTGGTGGACCGTGCTGGACGCCCTGGAGGAAGTCCGCGGCCGCGGGCAGCTCTTCAAGCAGCCGGCCATGCTCCGCTACCTGGAGGAGCTGCAGGACCACCTGCTCGCCACCGGCATCGTCGGCAAAAGCAACTCGGTGACGGACATCGTCAAAAAGGTGCACCAGGAACTGCACGAGGGCAGCCCCGAACAGTTCCGCATTCCGGATTCGGCGGCCGCCGCGGCCCAGAGCCTCATCGCCTACCAGAACAGCCACCGGCCCGACGACCTCTTTCACTTCGTCACCCCGGACTACCGGAAGGCCAACGTCTGGGTCCAGCTCAGAAGCGGCGACAACAAGGATATGGAACAGGTGGTCCGGGCGGTGGAGGATTTTTCCGCCCTGCACCCCCCGCCCATGCCGGTCATCCTCAACTGGGCCGGGCTCACCTATCTCAACGTGGTCTGGCAGGACAGGATGGTCTCCGGCATGCTCAAGGCCTTCCTGGGCAGCTTCGCGGTGGTCTTTCTCATGATGACCCTGCTGTTCCGCTCTCCCCTCTGGGGGATTGTCGCCATGGTGCCGCTCACCGTCACCATCGCCCTGATTTACGGAATCGTCGGCCTGACGGGCAAGGATTACGACATGCCGATCGCGGTCCTTTCCTCCCTGACTCTCGGGCTGGCGGTGGATTTTGCCATTCATTTCCTGCAGCGCTCCCGCGTGGCCTACGCCCGGACCGGCAACTGGCGGGAGACATCCGCCATTATTTTCGAGGAGCCGGCCCGGGCCATCAGCAGGAACGTCATCGTCATCGCCGTCGGCTTCACGCCGCTGCTGGCCGCGCCGCTGCTTCCCTACAAGACGGTGGGCTTCTTCCTGGCCAGCATCATGGCGGTTTCCGGCCTGGCGACCATGTTCATCATCCCGTCCCTGATAACCGTTCTGGAGTCCCGCCTGTTCAGAAAAATCCGGGTGGAACGGCAGGCGGGGACGGCGGGTGAGCAACCTTCCGGAGGACAGACATGAAAAATTTGCTCTGGCGGCTCATCCTGTTGCTGGCTGCCGGAACGGCCGCGCCGGCCGCCGGCCTCGGAACGGAAATTCCGGAGGTTGCGGAAATCATCGAGCGGGCGAACCTGGCCGCCTACTACGCGGGCGACGACTACCGGGCCGAGGTCACCATGACCATCAGCGACGCCCAGGGCAGGAAAAGGGAACGGGAACTGGTGATGCTGCGGCGCGACCTGACCGACGGCGGGGAGCAGAAATTCTATCTCTACTTCAACAAACCGGGCGATGTGCGCGGGATGGTCTTCATGGTGCACAAGCGTCCGGGCGGGGAGGACGACCGCTGGCTCTACCTGCCGGCCCTCGACCTGGTCAGGCGGATCGCGGCCTCGGACAAGCGCACCAGCTTTGTCGGCTCCCATTTTGTCTACGAGGACGTTTCCGGCCGCGGGATCGAAGAGGACACCCACGAGCTGGTCGAAACAACCGACAGCCATTTCCTGCTCAAAAGCACCCCCCGGAACCCGGCGGCCGTGGAGTTCTCCTCGTATACCCTGTGGATCGACAGGGTTACCTTCCTGCCGGTGAAGGCGGAGTATTACGACCGGCAGGACCGGCTCTACCGCCGGATCGAGGCTGAAGCGGTGGAGACGATTCAGGACCGCCCGACCATCGTCCGCTCCCGCGCCCAGGATCTTGCCGGCGGCGGGGAAACCGTCACCGAATTCACCGGCATCCGCTATGACCTCGGCATCGACGATACGATTTTTACCGAACGCTATCTCCGCCGGCCGCCGGCGGAAGTGAGAAGATGAAACGGCTGCTCCCCTTCCTGATTACACTGTTCGGGCTCCTGGCGCCTGCCGTCCCGCCGGCTGTGGGCGTGACACCATCCTGGCTTGCAGATGCCGACGACCTGGAGCTGCGGGGCTTCGTTGACGCCCGGGCCGGCGCCCGGACCGGCAGCGATCCGTATGAAAAGGATGTTTCCCTTGCCGAAACGCGTCTGCAGCTTGACCTGAACTGGTTCAAGGAACGTGCCGTCTTCAAGTTCAAAGGCGATCTGGTGGGTGACGCGGTTACCGACAAAGCGGAGGCGGCAGCCAGGGAGATCAACCTGCTGTTCTCGCCCCTGGATTTCGTGGATGTCAAGCTCGGCCGGCAGATCCTCACCTGGGGCACCGGCGACCTCCTGTTCGTCAACGACCTGTTTCCCAAGGACTGGGAGTCCTTCTTCGTCGGGCGCGACAGCGAGTACCTCAAGGCGCCGGCTGATGTGCTGAAGACAAGCCTGTTCTTCGAGGCGGTCAACATCGATCTCGTCTATGCCCCGGTTTTCAACGGTTCGATCTTTATCGACGGCAGCCGCCTTTCCTACTGGAGTCCCAATCTGGAGCGGCTTGCCGGCCGGGATTTCATCCTCGCCGACCGGGAGCGCAACCGGTTTTTAAAAGACAGTGAATTCGCCCTGCGGCTGTACCGGAATATCGGGTCCGTCGAAACCGCCATCTATGGTTACAGCGGCTTCTGGAAGACGCCGGAAGGGATGGATCCGGCAACGGCCGACCTGACGTATCCCCGCCTGAATGTCTGGGGCGCGAGCGCCAGGGGACCGTTTCTGGCGGGAATCGCCAATATCGAGACCGGTTATTATGATTCCAGAGAGGACCGGGACGGCGGCGATCCGCTGGTGCGCAACAACGAAATTCGCCTGCTGGCAGGCTTTGAAAAGGAACTGGCAGTGAATTTGACCGGATCCGTCCAGTACTATCTTGAATGGATGCAGAAGTACGACAGGTATCGCCGCACGGCCGGTCTCTCTGCCCGGGACGAATACCGGCACGTCGTCACCCTGCGGCTGACCCGGCTTCTCCTCAACCAGAATCTGACGCTTTCCTTCTTCGCCTATTATTCCCCCACCGACGAGGACGGCTATCTTCGGCCCAGCATCCGCTACAAGATAACCGATCAATGGGCCGTGGAAGGAGGCGGCAATATCTTTTTCGGCAACGCCGACCACACCTTTTTCGGCCAGTTCGAAAACAACAGCAACCTTTACGCGGGGGTGCGCAGAAATTTCTGAAAACCGGATAAATAAATGCCCGTACCGGTTATGTACTTCCACCATTCTTCAATGGAACTGGATAACCGGCGGCCCAACGATGAACATCAAACAAATCAAGGGAGGTACAGTATGGGATGGCTTTTCGTGATCTCGTCCAATGAGCCGGAAACCGTGTACAACGCCGTGCGGCTGGCCAATGTCAGCCTGAAGAAAAACAAGGAGGTCACCCTGTTCATGCTCGGCAGGGGGGTCGAATTCAACGAAATCTCTACGGAGGAGTTTGACATCAACAGCCAGCTCGATGAGTTCTACGAGGCCGGCGGCGAGCTCATTGTCTGAGGCGTCTGCCTCAAATCCCGTGGTCAGACGGGATCCTCTTCCTGCCCGATGGGCTTTATGACCGATCTGTATGAATTGATCGAAGAAAGCGAAAAAGTACTCACCTTCTAACCCCATGGCAGGCCTTGGCCGGGGACGGGCAAAACCGGCCTCTCCCCGTCCCGGCCGGCTTTCCCAGGAATAAAAGGAATGTCCATGAAAAAAATCGTTGTCCTCG
>JALHJD010000092.1:0-3637 GCA_022837185.1 Desulfobacteraceae bacterium | reverse complement strand
CGAGGTCACGCTCATCAGCCGGGACGGAAAATTTGTCTTCCTGCCGTCGCTCCCCTGGCTGATCATGGGCTCCCGCCGACAGGAGGATATCATTCTCGACGTTCCCCGGATTCTCGAACCGCGGGGAATTGCCTTTGTGCACCAGGCGGTGACCGGAGTGCGGCCGGGGGAGCAGAAAGTCGTCACCGCCGGTGGGGAATACGCCTATGACTACCTGGTGATCGCGACCGGTCCCTACCTGGCCTGCGAAGAAATTCCCGGTCTCGGTCCCAAAATGGGCTACACCCATTGCACCTTCACCCTGGACTATGCCCTGAAAAGCAGGGATGCCTGGCGCAGGCTGCTCGACGAGCCGGGTCCGGTGGTGATCGGCTCGACCCAGATGGCCAGCTGCTTCGGCCCCTATTACGAACTTGCCTTTGAGATGGACTGGGAGCTGCGCAAACGAAAAATGCGGCACAAGGTCCCGATCACTTATCTCACCTCCGAACCCTATCTGGGCCACATGGGCGTGGGCGGGCTCGGCCGGTCACGACGCTTCCTGGAAGACGAATTTGCCGATCTCGACATCAGGATCGCCGCCAGCCAGGCAATCGATGAAATCACCCCTGGTGAAATCCGACTGGCAGGCGGCGGCAGGCTCCCGTTCAAACTGGCCATGTTCGCCCCGCCGTTCAAGGGGGTCAAAGGGGTGGCCGCCCTCGGCAACCCCAGGGGCTTCATCCCCGTGGACGACCATTACCGCCACCCCGACCACGCCAATATCTATGCCGTGGGCGTGGCCATGGCCCTGGCGCCGGCCGACCCCACCCCGGTGCCGACCGGGGTCCCCAAAACCGGATTCATGACCGTGCGCATGGCCAAGGCGGCGGCCGCCAACATCGCCGCCGACGTCGGAAATCTGCCCGCGCCCCGACGACAGGAACTCAGTGTCGTCTGTTTCATGGACATGGGCCGGACCGCCGCCCTGATGGTGGCCGATCCGCTCCTCCCGCCCCGCCAGAAATCGTACATCAAGAAGGCACGGTGGGCGAAATGGGCAAAAATCGGTTTTGAAAAATATTTTCTCTGGAAGATGCGGCACGGATATGCCCGACTGCCATGACGGTCCGCGCAGGCTGCTGGAACAAGGAGTGTTTTTCCGCAGAGGTTGCGGGCGATGGAATTTTTCTGTGGACTTGCATGGGGTTTTCCTGGCAATATCCTCATACCCATGGATCAAAACGGAGTATCGTATGCCGTACGTCAATATCAAAATAACCAGGGAAGGGGCCACCGCTGAACAAAAAGCGCGGCTGATCAGGGAAACGACCCGACTGCTTGCCGACATCCTCGGCAAGAATCCGCAGACCACCGTTGTCGTCATTGAAGAGGTGGACACGGACAACTGGGGGATCGGCGGCGAAACCGTCACCGTTCGCAGACAGCGTGAACAGGGACGGGAAGCGTCACCGTAATGCCGCGATCGGCGTTTCACCCTGATGATCTGTGGGAAGGCGCCAACTGAAATCAAAGCCGCATTTTTTGGGCCATCCGCCGGTGGATATGAAAGAAAAACACGTGGTGGAAAGTCTTCTGAGTACCGGTCGAACCGGAATGCGAAGTTTCCCTTGTAATCAGGGAATCATTGCCGCAATCCTTGCCCTGGTCCTCGCAGCCGCCCTCCTGACCGGCTGCTCCGTGCATACGGCGCCCTTCACCGATGAACAGGGCGGGATAATCCCGGGGAGCATCGCGGTCATGGAGACCGTGACCATCGGCGGCGTTCCCCAGAGCATCTGGTTCCGCGGCACCTCCACGGCCAATCCCCCCCTGATCCTGCTGCACGGCGGTCCCGGCATCAGCGAATCGGCCCTGTTCCGCCATTACAATTCCATCCTCGAACAACATTTCCTGGTTGTCTACTGGGAGCAGCGCGGGGCGGGGCGTTCATTCCATGCCGGCATTCCGCCCCAATCCATGACAGTGGCCCGCTTCCTCTGCGACCTTGACGAGGTTATCGAAGAAGTCAGGCGCCGTTTCGGCCGGAAAAAAGTCGTCCTCCTCGGCCATTCATGGGGAACGATCCTCGGAACAATCTATGCCTCCCAGCACCCCGAAAAAATCGCGGTCTATGTCGGGGTGGCGCAAATTGCCGATATGGTGCGGGGGGACCGGCTCTCCTATGATTACGTCCTGGCCGAGGCGGCAAGGCGTGAAAACGCCCGGGCTCTCGCCCAATTGACAAAAATCGGGCCGCCTCCCCACTCGGTCGGGGAACGGCTGAAAATCGGCAGATGGAACGAGCGCTTCGGCGGGATGTTCCACGGCGACCTCTCCACCGGCAAGCTTATTCTGGCCGCCCTGGGCACCGACGAGGCGAACCTGCGGGACATCATCCTCTTCGGGCGGGGCAACCGCTTTTCCCTGACCCGGCTGCACAGCGAATATTCCCGGATGAGGCTGACCGACCGCTACCGTTCCTTCCGGGTGCCGGTGTTTTTTCTCCTCGGCCGCCATGACCGCCACGTCCCTTCCGTGCTGGCCGAGGAGTACTTCCGCGCCATCGAGGCGCCCTGCAAGCGGCTGGTGTGGTTCGAACGGTCCGCCCACAACCCCCCGTTCGAAGAGCCCGGGCAATTCAACGAGGTCCTGATCCGCGAGGTCCTCCCACTGGCAGGGGCGGAGCGCATCGCCCCCTGCGGCGTCCCCGGCCCCGCGGTGGTCCAGCAGCCTCCTGTCTGACCTCGCATCAATCAACAATCCGAACAAAAGGAGAACTAACATGGGCATTCTATCCTGGATAGCGATGGGGTTCATCGTCGGCCTGCTGGCCAAATTCGTCATGCCCGGCAGGGACCCCGGCGGGCTGATCATCACCATTCTGATCGGCATCGGCGGCGCCTTCGTCGGCGGATACGTCGGATCGCTGATGGGCATCGGCACGGTCACCGGATGGAACCCCGGCAGCTTTCTGCTCGCGGTCGGCGGCGCCATCCTCCTGTTGATCCTCTTTCGCGTGGTCAGGCGATAGAACCGGCCAAGGCAATACCCGGTTCCAGGCATGTAATTTGCAATGAACACACAAGGAGGTCACAACCATGCAGGCACGCGGTCCGCTCATGATTGAGCATCGGCTGATTGAACGGATGCTTCTGATCATCAAGGAACACCTGGCGAAAATCGAGGCGCGACAGAGCGTCGATCCGGAATTCGTCGACACGGCGGTTGACTTCGTCCGTACCTACGCCGATCGAACCCACCATGGCAAGGAAGAGGACATCATGTTCCGCGAACTGGACAAGCGGCCCCTGTCCGCGGAAGACCGGCGGCTCATGCAGGAACTGATCGAGGATCACGTCTTCGGCCGCAAGACAACCGAAGCGCTGGTGGCGGCGAACAGCCGCTATCGCCGCGGGGACCAGGCCGCCCTGGCCGACGTCGCCAGGCACCTGCGCGCCCTTGTCGAGTTCTATCCGGGCCATATTGACAAGGAGGACAAACAGTTCTTTCCGGCCGCCAGGGGCTACCTCTCCGAGGAGGAGGACCAGGCCATGCTCGCGGAGTTCCTGGAGTTCGACCGGAAGATGATCCATGAAAAGTACCTGTCGGTGGTCGAAGAACTGGAAGCAGGGCAATGAAAACCGGCCGGCGTCCG
>JALHJD010000091.1:10069-20516 GCA_022837185.1 Desulfobacteraceae bacterium | reverse complement strand
GACCGGCGTTGCCTTGGCAATGACGAGGGTGCCGTCTGTGCTGCCCTGGTAGTTGGTGTCGTCAATGACGGCGGCAACACTGTAACTGCCGGCGTTGCTTGGGGCAGCCGCCAGGCCGTCATAGGTGATGAGAACGGCAAGGCCGGCGGGATCGGTGGCTGCCGAGGCGGATTTGGCGTTTCCGTCATAAACATTGCTCAGGCCGCTGAGCGTCACCGTTGCCGAAGCCTTCTCGATGATCCCGGTACTGACGGTTTCGAACGTAACGAGGTAATTATTGCCGCCGTTGCCGTCATTGACCGACCCTGACGGGATGAGTGTTTTTCCGGTACCCGCATCGGGAGCGGCAAAGGTCTGCAGGAAACCGGAGGTATCGCCGCTGACCAGTTCCGGGGAAACCAGGGGCGTCCCGTTTGAAGCCGTAGTGCCGTCATAGATCTTGGTATCCGGCACGGCCGTTACGGTGAGTTGTTTTGCCGTGATCGTCCCTGTCGCAACCGGCAGGAAGGTGACAGCGTAGTTGCTGCCGCTGTTGCCGTCACTCACCTCCCCCGCGGGGGTCAGTGTCTTGCCCGTGCCCGCGTTTCTGTTGTCGAAGGACTGGGACCAGGCGGCGGTATCGTCCCCGGCCAGTGATCCAGCGGTGAGAACCGGTATTGCCGCCGACGTTACGGTTCCGTCATAGGGCTTTGCATCGCTTGCCGCGGTGACCGTGATGGACCGGGCAAGAACGGTGGCGCGGGTTGCGGCGGATGTTGAAGTGAGCGCGTAGTTGCCGGCGTCAGTGCCGGCAAGGCCCAACCCAGTGACCGTCACCGTCTTGTCGATGCCCGTGTGCCTGCTGTCGAAGACGGCGATGCCGCCGACAAGGCTGACATCTTCGTCGCCGATCACGCCGCCAGGACTCCGTCCGATGATGGTCGCGGCGGTTGTCGCGTCATAGGTCTTGTCGGCCGCGCTGACGCTCGGGGTCAGGTCGGCGGCGGTGATCGATGCCGTCGTTGAGACATCCCCGGCCGGTAATTGATATTTCCAGGCATCCGTTCCGCTCAAGCTGAGCGCAGTCACCGTCACCGTTTTATCTGTCCCGACATTTTTGTCGTCGAAATCGGCAATGCCGCCTGTCAGGCTGACCACGTCATCATTGATGACCCCGGTGATGCTCCGCGACAGGATGGCGGCCGCAGCCGAGCCGTCATAGGATTTGTCGGCAGCCGTCACGGCCGGGGTCAGCGTTCTGGGTTCCACGGTGAGGGAGGCAGAGGTTGAAGTGGCGGTTCCCAGTTCGTTGGTGAAGACCGCCTGGACCATGAGTCCGTCGTCATCGAGGAGCACGGCGGGGAGAGTGAGAGTGGTTGCGGCGGCCCCTTCGATATCGCTGAAGGAGGCGCCGCCGTCAACGCTGCTTTGCCATTGAATCGTGGGCGCGGGCAGGCCCTCCGCGGCAGCGGTGAAGACGGCATCCTCGCCGTACGCCACGGTTTGGCCTGCCGGGTGCACGGTAACTACCGGTGGTGCTTCGAACGTTGCATCCGTCTGAAGAAAAACTTCGTTATTGACACCGTCGGAGGCCAGGTAATAGACAAAAGTGCTGCCCAGGCCAAGCGCCGGCGCGGAGCCGGTTGCGATCAACTCCGGGACGCCGAATCCGGAGCCGTCATCATGGTTGAGGTAAACAGAGCCGCCCTCCGCATAAACCAGGCCGACGCCCGCCGCATTGGCAGCCAGCGCGGGCTGGGTGATCCCTGCCAGTGCTGTTTCAGACCAGGACGGAACCGGACTGGCGTAATAGGATACGCCGTTCTGGGTATAGGCAGCCCTTGGGCTCCCGTCCGGTGCCGGGGCCAGGGCGTTGATCGTCAACACGCCGGCGGCGGATCGTGCCGGACTGCTGGACGAAGAGCCGCCGCCGGCATTGGTTTTGTAAACTATGTGGTAATTGCGGGTGACGTAGGTTTCATATCTGTAATAGTATTGATGGGTGGCGAGTATGTGGTAGTTCCCCGCGGTATCTATCTTGATTCGGGGATTGTCGTAGTAGTACCCTTGATAGCTTGATCCGCCCATGTTTTCGTATATTCCGCGCCACACCACGAGGGGCGCGGAAAATGGAGCAAGTTCCGTGCCGTCTATATTATTGATGTACCCGATATCAACCCCAAGACTGGTCTCGCTGGGGTACGTGGTGTCGATCTGGGCCACATAGGTGATATGGGCATTGTTGTTGGTGTCAACGTCTATGTCGATTTCACGGTTGGACGTGGATATCTGTATCGGCGCCTGCCACCCTTCTCCTGTCCTGGCAACGTAGAACTGGCCTCCGGCGCTCATATAGACAACCTGGGGCGCACCGTCGGGTCCGACGGCAATGGCCGGCCTGGCGGCGGCCGCCGCGACCAGCTCCTCCCCGCCGATGCCCTTCACATAGTAGACATTGCCGCTTCGTTCATACACGGCATGGGAGACGTCATTGGCATCCACCGCCACGTCGATGTTGGCATTATGGGCGTCTGAATCGGTGATCTGGTGGACATCGAACTCCGCGGCATGGATGAGTGCGGATGCGGCCAGAAAAACAAGAAAGGCAAGGCAAGCGGTCGTTCTGAGCATGTTGATTTTCCCCCTGATGGCTCGGTGTTGCGCTCCGGTCGACGATGCGGACAGGCGTCATTTCCCGGATTCATCAATACGAATTCTTCAGGTTTGTAGCAGATCGGAAAAGAGATGTACTCACCCAAATGGGTGAATTTGAAGCAGGAGGGAGAAGCGAATGAAAAAAAAGGGAAAGGAGGGATGGTGCGATGGGGGGCTACCGCACCCTGGCCAGCACCCCGGCCAGCACCCGGTTGAAACCGGCCGGGTCTTCCATCTGCAAAAAGTGACCGGCGCCGGGAATCACGGCTTCCCGCACAAAGGGGGCACATCGTTCGCGGGCCGAATCAGGGATCAGGGCGCCGTTGACGGCATGGATGGGTACGCGCAGCTCCTCGAAAGCGGGACCGGGGTCCCAGGCAAGCAGGTCGCGCCATACCGGCAGGGCCCAGGCCGGATCAGCGGCCGACATCTCCCGGATCAACCGTTCCTTGAGGACGGTCGGCGTCGCTGCGGTGGCGGTTTGTTCCACCAGGGCGGCAATGGCCGAGGCAAAATCAGCCTCAAAGGGCGCAACAATGGCCTGGATGGCATCGGTGGAGAGGCCGCCGTAGTCAATGACGAAGGTATCCACCAGCACCACGGCGGCAACCTGCTCCTTCAGCAGGCGCGCCGCTTCCAGCGCCACGGCGCCGCCCATGGAGTGACCTATCAGGATCAACCGTTCCGCAGCCAGCGCCTTGGCCGCCGCCGCGATATCCAGGCCGAAGGCCGCCACGCTCCAGCATTGCCGGTTGCCGGTGTCTGAGTCGCCGTGTCCGGGCAAATCCGGCGCCGCGACCCTGTGCCGCTCCCTGAAAAAGGCAAGCTGGGGCTGCCAATGACTCCGTCGGCAGGTCCAGCCGTGAATGAACAGCAGCGGCGGCCCGCCTTGGCCGCCGCAATCGCAGGCCAGCACCATTCCGTCATGGGAGCGGAGGGTACGGGAAGAATTGGACCAGTCGGTTTGCCTGTTC
This sequence comes from Desulfobacteraceae bacterium, assembly GCA_022837185.1. GTDB lineage: Bacteria > Desulfobacterota > Desulfobulbia > Desulfobulbales > Desulfobulbaceae > UBA10518. Next base: position 16,908 of record JALHJD010000091.1, on the reverse strand, counting down.
ATCGATTTTCACCTCGATTGGAGCAGAATGGTGCAGCACCGGCTTGGCAAAGCCTAGCGGCAGCGGGCCGGACCGGTCAGCAGTTGTTTCATCAGGTCGGCCCTGCTGTGGGTCCCGGTTTTGGCGAAGATAGTCTTGACGTGCGAGCGGACCGTATGCAGGCTGATGGCGCAGTGCTTCGCCACCTCGGCGGTATCGGGAGTCTCAACCATTGCCGCCGCCACCCGGGCTTCCGCCTCCGACAGCGCGTAGATTTCGCGGAGCCGCTCATGATCTATCCCGACCCGGATTGCGGGATCATACAGATATACCGCGACATAGCTCGACGGCGGCCCGACCAGCATCTTCACATCCGGATGCACCGGCCGTACCAGCAGCCGCAGGTCCGGAGCACCGGGGCGGGCGACCGCCAGTGTGCCGCCGGAAGCGGGAAAGGTACGGGTTTCGGCCGCGGCCAGACATTCGCGGAGCAGTTTTCGCAGGCGGCGATTGCGCAGTTCGTCGGTGAGCAGCAGTCGGTTGTTCCGCACTTCCAGCCACGGACTGCCGTCGACGAGCTTCTCGGCGCCCGGGCTTAAATAAATAATCCGCAACGAGCGGTCCAGCAGCAGAAAAGGCAATGGCTCGCCGCCGGCGGCAATGGCGATTGCCTCGCCACGTGCCCGGGAGGGTGCAAGCTGCCCGGCGATCAGGATGGAATGCTGGATATGCGGTATGAGATCGTTGATAAAAGCGGTCTCGTCATCGGTATAGTATCCCTGGCCGCGGGTGCGCTGGATCAGCAACTGCACCGAGGTGGCGGAGTCGCGGTACACCGTGCCGCAGACCCCGTGGTGAATATTTTGCGGACGGGCCCAGTCATTGAAGAACTCGGTACGGTAGAATTCCTGCTGGGGACAACTGAAATGCATATAGGTTGAATAGAGGCGGCCGGGACGCATGAATCGCAGCTCGGGACGCCAGGGACAGGTGTTGACGTAATGCTCCACGTATTGACGGTGATAGCAGTCGTCAATGTTCAATTTGATGCTCGCTCTGACGCGGGTTGCCGCCCGGTTCATCACCAGCAGTCTGGCCGAGCGCGAGCCGGTAACCGCCACCAGATCCCGGAGCAGTTCCTGCCAGGCGCCCGGCTCGCTGACTGTCCGGTATATGGTCTCGATCAGGCCGGCCCGCTCATGAGCCGGTTTTTCCTTTGCAGGTCCGTTGGCGGGTGACATGAAAACAGAGGATCGGTGAGAAAAATCCATATTGCCTGGGCGTACTGAAAAATCGGTCCACACCCCGATGAGTTTATCCTGTTTGTATATTATATTTTCCGGAAAATTCAATCTCATTTTTGCTTTGCGGGCCCAGAAAGCCTTCTCCCCGGAAGAAATGGTATTTGTTTTGCCGGTTGCAGGATAATTCCGGTCAGGGGTTATATGAGCATATCGATGTCAATTTTGAGTTCTCTGGCAATTGCCTTGAACCAAAAAAGCCCGGTCCTCTTTGCGGAGGCCGGGCTTTGTATTCTGGCGAGACGAAAGTCAGGCCAGCGCTTTCTCCAGGGACTTGGCCATTTTGGTGTTGATGACCTCGCCGATGTGTTCGTCGGTCCAGATGCCGTCCTTGCGGACGGCCTTGGCTGCGTTGCCGAAGCTGACCCGCACGGCCTGGCTGCTGACGATGTCGAGTCCCTTCTGCAGCCGCTTTTTCAGCTCGTCCCTGGACAGACCCTCGGCCTGGCCCAGGGGGCCCAGCTCCTGCATCCGCCGGGTAAAATCGGTGATCAGCCGGACGAATCGCGGCGCTTCGGCGGCCGAGGCCCACTGCAGGCCGAAGCGCTCCTCGCGGATGCCGATTTCCTTGAGGACCCTGTGTACCAGGGCCTTCATGCCCATTGCGTCGTAATTACCAACCTGGTAATGGCATTCGCCCAGTTGTCATCCGCCGGTGAAGATGCCGTCGGCCCCTTCGATGAAGCCGCGCAGAACAAAAGCCGGATCGACCCGGCCGGTGCACATGACGCGGATAGTCCGCAGGTTCGGCGGGTACTGGTAGCGGGAGACGCCGGCCGCGTCGGCGGCGGCGTAGCAGCACCAGTTGCAGAGAAAGCCCAGGATACGCGGGCTGAATTGGTCACTCATCATTTTACCTCAGCTTTTTCTTTGTTCTCCACCTCGCCGAAAGCGGCTATCTGGGAGAGGATCTGTTCATTGGTGAAGCCGCCCATGGAAATGGCAAAGGTCGGGCAGTGGCTGGCGCAGATGCCGCAGGCCTTGCACGAGGCGGCGATGGTGCGCGCCTTGCGCTTTTTGTCGACCTTGAGCATTTCTATGGCCTGATAGGGACACAGGCTCGCGCACAGGCTGCAGCCGATGCACGTTTCCTCGTCGACATGGGAAACGATGGGCGCCACCGATACGTGGCCTTTGACAAGGGGGATCGCCGCCTTGGCCGCCGCCGCCTGGGCCTGGGCAATGGTTTCGTCCAACGGCTTTGGTCCGTGGGCCAGGCCGCAGACATATACTCCTTCCACCGCCAGCTCCACCGGCCGCAGCTTAACGTGGGCCTCGAGGAAAAACCGGTCGTCGGTCAGCGGTGCCTTGAGCACCTTGCTGAGCTCCTCGGTCCCTTCGGGCACGATGCCAACGGACAGGGCCACCAGGTCCGGGGTCATGTCCATCTCCTCCTGGAGGATGGCGTCAAAAAATTTGACATGCAGCCGCCGGCCCTTTTCGTACACCTCGGGCTTGTTGTCCACCTCGTAGGGGATGAAGACCACGCCCTTGAGGCGGGCTTCCCGGTAGGCGTCCTCGGCAAAGCCGTAGGTCCGCATGTCGCGGTAGAGGACGATGACCTGGGAACCGGGATTGATCTCCTTGATTTTCAGTGCGTTCTTGACCGCGTGGTTACAGCAGACCTTGGAGCAGTAGGCGAGATCGTCGCCGCGGGATCCGGCGCACTGGATCATCACCACCGAGTCCGGAGCCCGGTTCCTTGCCTTGCCGGCCAGCTGCTTCTCCAGCTCCTGCTGGGTCATGACCTTGTTATTTCTGCCGAGCAGGTACTTGTCCGGCCGGTGCTCCCGGCCGCCGGTGGCCAGGACGACCGTACCGTGGTCATAGATCTGCTCCGTTCTCTTTGCCCCGCTGCCCGAGGCGATGACCGAGGAGAAATTGCCGATGAACCCGGAGATGTTTACCAGGTCGGCATCGGTAGCCACGGTTATCTTCTTGTTCTTCCTGACCGCCTCCGTCAGCTGCTTGAGGTAGGCGGCGGTTTCGTCCCCGGCCAGGGTGGTGTTGAGCATGCCGAGGTTGCCGCCCAGCTCTTTGCCTTTTTCCAGCAGCAGGCTGTCAAAACCCTGGGCGGCCAGGGTCAGGGCAGATGTCATGCCGGCGATGCCGCCGCCGATGACCAGCGCCCGGGGAGTGACCGGCACGGTCTGCTCCGGCAGGGGCTTCATGCCGCGAGCCTTGGCCACAGCCATCCGCACCAGGTCCATGGACTTGTCGGTGGCCGCCTCGGGCTCATTGGCATGGACCCAGGAGCACTGGTCGCGGATGTTGACCATTTCGATCAGGCTGCGGTTGAGCCCGGCGTCCTTGAGGGTCTCCTGAAAGAGCGGTTCGTGGGTCCTGGGGGAGCAGGCGGCGATGACCACCCGGTTCAGCCGGTGCTCCCTGATCTTTTCCTTGAGCACCTCCTGGGCGTCCTGGGAGCAGGAGTAGAGGCTGTCGGTGTGGTAGACCACCCCCTCCATGCCCTCGGTGGACTGCTCGACCTGGGGCACATTGACCACGGAGCCGATATTGATGCCGCAATGGCAGACAAAGACGCCGATGCGGATCTCATCCTCCTCCGGCTGCTCCTCGGGGTAGGACTTGTGGACTATGCCCTGCCCCCGGGCGATGCCGGCGGCGGCCGATGCCTGGGTGACGCTTTCCGGAATATCCTTGGGTCCCTGGAAGGCACCGGCGACGATGACCCCCTCGCGGCTTGTCTCCAGCGGGGTGAAGGTGGATGTCCGGCAGAAGTCGTAGCTGTTCAGTTCGACGCCGGCCATTTCGGCGATGCCGCGGGCGTCCCGGGGCGATTCCATGCCCACCGACAGGACAACCATGTCGTAGGGCTCAAAGGCGTGGGAGCCGTCCAGGGTGGAATAGGTCAGCCGCAGCTGGTTCTCCCACGGAGTCACATCCGCCACCCTGGCCCGGACAAACCGGACGCCCATGGCCTCTGCCCGCTCCCGGGCCTTGTCGAACTCCTTGCCCTGGGTGCGGATGTCCATGTAGTAAATGGTGATGTCCGTCTCCGGGTCGTGCTCCTTGGCAACCAGGGCCTCCTTGATCGAATACATGCAGCAGACCGAGGAGCAGTAACCGTTGCCGCAGCCCAGATCACGCGAACCCACGCACTGAATGAAGGCCAGCCGCTTGGGATGGCGGCCGTCGGAAAAGCACTTGACCTCCCCCCGGAACGGGCCGGAGGCGGTGGTCATCCGCTCGAACTCGATGCTGGTGACGATGTCCGGGTGCTTGTTGTAGCCGTATTTCTCCAGGGTTTCCTCGGTAATCCGGCCGAACCCCGGGGACAGAATGACGGCGCCCACCTTCAGCTCGACCTCTTCGGGCTGCTGATTGAAGTTGATCGCTTTGCTCTGGCAGACCGCCACGCAGATCTGGCAGGTCTGGTGCTGCAGATAGAGGCAGGAGCGCGGATCGATGTAGTAGGTCGCCGGCACCGCCTGGGCATAGTCGATGTGAATCGGCCGGGTTACGGACAGCCCCTCGTTGTACTCATCGACGTGATGCTTGGGGCAGTACTGGGTGCACAGCCCGCAGGCCGTGCAGCTGTCGGCGTCGATGTAGCGGGGCCGCAGCCTGATCCGGGCCGTGAAGTCGCCGGGCCTGCCCTCCAGGGCCAGGAAGTCGGCATTGGTGAGCATTTCGATATTGGGAGACCGACCGGCCTCCACCAGTTTCGGCGCCAGTATTCAGAGCGAGCAGTCATTGGTCGGAAAGGTCTTGTCGAGCTGGGCCATGACCCCGCCGACCACCGCGTCCTTTTCCACCAGATAGACATAGTAGCCGAGTTCGGTGAGGTCGAGCGCGGCCTGCACTCCGGCAATGCCTCCGCCTAAGACCATCACCGCTCCGGCTCTGTGTTGCATTCCTTTTCCCATGTGTATCTCCAGGTTACAGTATATTTGTCCAGATTATCGTTCGTGCACTCGCGGAGGCGCGGCTTTGCATGGCTTGCCCGGTTTGTGCTCCGCGGGTCATATATTCACCGGCGCCGTTATTTTCTCGATGCGGACGGCACAGACCTTTGCCTCCGGGATCTTGCACACCGGATCCAGCGCATCGTTGGTCAGCAGGTTGGCCGCCGCCTCCCGGTAATGAAAGGGCATAAAGACCAGGCCGTTGTACACCCGGTCGGTTATCAGTGCAGGAAGGGTGATGTTGCCCCTGCGGCTGACGGCCCGTACCGTTTCACCGTTGTCGATGCCGAGCCTGTCGGCGTCCTCCGGGCTGATTTCCACATGCGGTCCGTTGTCGACATCCTCGAGGATCTTTGAGCGGCGGGACATGGTGCCGGTGTGATACTGGGCCAGAACCCGGCCGGTCGTCAGAACCAGAGGATACTCCTCGTCGGGCAGTTCACTTGATCCGGCCCACTTCACCGGGGTGAACTTGGCTCGGCCGACGGGAAAGCAGTTTTGAAACAGTACGGGCGTGCCCGCATGGTCCATATCCGTACAGGGCCACTGAATTCCTTCTTTCTCCAGCCGTTCATAGGTTATGCCGGCGACCTCGGGCCAGACCCTGCCTATTTCGGCAAAAACCGTCTCACACAGGGGCGGTGCGGTGACAAACCCGCCTTCATTGTACAACCGATGGGTGAATCCGCGCGACAGGGGGACGATGTGATCAAACCCCATGCGGGCGGTCACCAGGTTGATGATGGTCAGGTCGTCCCTGGCCTCACCCGGGGGACGCACCGCCCGGCGCACCCTTTGTATCCGGCGCTCGGTATTGGTGAACGTGCCGTCCTTCTCGGCAAAGGAAGCCGCCGGCAGGACGACATCGGCCAGTTCCGCCGTCTCGGTGAGGAAAATATCCTGCACCAGCAGGAAATCCAGCTTTTCCAGGGCCTCGCGGACATGACTCATATTGGGATCGCTGAGGACCGGGTTTTCGCCCATGATCCACATGCCGGCCAGTTTTCCTTCCAGGATGGCCTGTGGCATTTCCGTCGCCGTCAGTCCGGGTTCCGATCTGGGCATGTATTTCCAGATTTCACCGATCCGCTGCCTGGCTTCCTCGTTGTCAACCCGCTGGTAGCCCGGGAAGAAGACGGGATTGCCGCCCATGTCGCTGGCTCCCTGGACATTGTTCTGCCCCCGCAGGGGATTGAGTCCGGCCCCGCGCTTGCCCAGGTTGCCGGTTGCCAGGGCCAGGTTGGCCAGTGCCCGGACATTGCTGGTACCCGACGTATGCTGGGTCACCCCCATGGTGTAATAGATCCCGGCCCGCCCGGCGGCTCCATACATCCGGGCGGCCTCCTCGATGTCCGCCGCGGGAACGCCGGTGATTGTTTCCGCCCACTGCGGGGTGCAGCCGGCAACGGCCGCAGCAAACGCATCAAACCCCTCGGTCCGCTCGGCAATGAACTGCCTGTCGGCCAGGTCGTCGCGAAGAATGACATGGCACAGGGCGTTCACCAGGGCCGCATCCGTCCCCGGCCGGTGCCGCAGCCAGATCGCCGCGTGGTCGACCAGCTTGATCCGCCGGGGGTCGGCGACGATCAGCTTCGCCCCTCTCTTCACCGCCTTTAGCATGCGCAGGCCG
>JALHJD010000091.1:0-9922 GCA_022837185.1 Desulfobacteraceae bacterium | reverse complement strand
AGGACCTTGTGCCCCTCCCTCAGGTCCAGGGCCTCGGCCCAGCTTGCCGGTTCGAGCGCCCCGCTCTGCTCCCGCCGGATCAGAGGTGTTTTCAGGCGGTCCGGATGGTGGACGAAGGCATGCCCGAACCGTCCCTTGACGCACAGGTCTCCGTAGTTGGGAGCCTTGTCGGGATCGGCGCCGACCTCCATCAGGGTGTTGCCCTTGACCTTGAGCTGGACCTGGCAGCCGGTCCCGCAGTACGGACAGGTAGAGGGAATCGATTGTACCTCTTCGACCTGGATGGGAACGATCCGGTTCTTCTTGTTGAGAGCGCCGGTGGGGCAGTTCTCAACGCATTTGCCGCAGGAAACGCACTTGTCGTTGAACACTATTTCCAGACCGTAGGGCCGGCCGTGTTCGTCCACCTTGCTTGCCCTCAGTTCCAGGGCGTCATATTCGCAGTACCGTTCACAGCAGCGGCAGAAGATGCACTTGTTGCGGTCGACCACGATGGCCGGATGGGAATCGTCGATCTTGTACAGGGGCTTGATGCCCATGCCGGTCTTAAGGATATTGACGTTGTATTCGACGTCAAGCCGTTTCAGCTCGCACCGTTCATAGGCGCTGCAGCCGCAGGACAGGCAGCGGGACGCCTCGCGGACCGCCATTTTTTCCGTGTAGCCGAGCTTGACTTCGTCAAAGTCCTGGATGGCTGTTTCCGGCGGGCGCTCGGGCATTTTTTCCCGCAGCTTGACGTTGATGCCTTCAAAATTCTTCAGATCGACGTCGTCAAAGGTTTTGCCCCGGGTGAAGTTGAACCTGTTTTCCGGCGTTTCCTTGTCACTATCCATGACAAAGGCGTGGATGTTGTCCGCCGCCCTCCGGGCAGCGACCACGGCCTGGATGACCGATTTCGGGCCGGTCACGGCGTCGCCGCCGGCGAAGACCCCGTCGACGCTGGTCTGGGAGCTCCGGGGATTGGCGACAATATTGCCTTTGGGGGTCAGTTCGATCCCGGCCTCGATCTCGCCGCCGATGAAATGGTCCTTGACCGCCATCTGTCCCAGGGAGGAAACAATGGTGTCGACAAAGAGGGTGTTCTTGGCGCCCGGGATGGGGACCGGCTCCCGGCGGCCGCGTTCATCCGGCTCGCCCAGCTTCATCCTGATCAGGTCGAGCCGCAGCCTGCTGTCCTCCTCGGATGGCCCGCATATTTCGATGGGGGAGGCCATGAGCAGAAACTTGACGCCTTCCCGCTCCGCCTCGCGGATATTGCGCTGATTGGCCGGCATTTCGATCTTGGCCCGGGGGTAGATGATGGTGACGTCGTTGACGCCCAGGCGCAGAAGGCTTCGGGCGACCTCCATGGCCGTGTTGTTGCCGCCGATGACCGCCGCCCGCCGGCCCAGTTCAATGTGTTTCCCTTCATTGACCAGGCGCAGGAACTCGATGGCGCGATACACATGGGGCTTCTGGGAACATGGGATTTCCAGCGGTTCGTCAATGCAGGCGCCGATGCCGATGAACACCGCGTCAAAACCCTGGTCCCGGAGATCCCGGATGGTGAAATGCCTGCCCCATTCCTGGTTCAGGCGGATGGAGATGCCCATCCGGAGGATGGTGTTGATTTCGTACTCCAGGACCTCCCTGGGAATACTGTACTCCGGGTGGCCGTAGCGCAGGGCTCCTCCCAGCTTGGGAGCGGCTTCGAAAATGGTGATGTCATGCCCCCGCCGGGTGAGAAAATAGGCGGCGGTCAACCCGGCCGGCCCCCCGCCGATCACCGCGATCCGCTTGCCTGTCGGTTTTTCCCGGGGGATGTTCAGGTTGATCTCGTGGGTCATGCACCAGTCGGCAACAAAGCGCTTGAGATGGTTGATGTGAATCGGGTCGTCAACCAGAATGCGCCGGCAGCGGGTTTCGCAGAACCTGGGGCAGACCCGGCCCACGGAGAACGGTACCGGATTGCGCTCCATGACCAGGCGCAGGGCTTCTTCGTATTCGCCCTTGGCGATGTGGGCGATGTAGCCCTGAACGTTGATCTGTCCCGGGCAGGTAAGATTGCAGGGAGCCTTGCAGTCGCCGAAATGGGTGCGGGAGATGGCGGCCAGCCGCTGCTGGCGGAAGTCGGTGACGGTCCTGGATGCCGTCGCGATGTCCATGCCGTCCAGGGCAAGGGTGGAACAGGCCCGGAAAAGACCCTCGACCGGCAGGACCGACGTAAGACCGTGCCGCCTGTAATCAGCCACTTCGACAACACAGATGTTGCAGGGGTTGTCGGCCAGGGTTCCCTTGACGTAACAGAGGGTGGGGATTGCTATGCCGGAGCGCTTGGCGACTTCAAGGATGGTCAATCCCTTTTCGGCAAGGATTTCATTGCCGTCGATGGTCAGTTGTACAGTGGTCATACACTCCGTTCAGGTTCAGGGCCAGCAGGCGGAAACCGTCCCGCTGTCCGCCGTTCGTCTCCGTTGGTGTCTATTTGGCCGGCTTCCATTCCTTCAGAAAGGCAGGCAGATGTCCGGCTTCCCTTGGACCGATGGTAATGGTCCACTCCGACAGTTCCTCCTCCAGTTCGCCTTTGATGGTGGCCAGGTACCCGGGAATGATCAGCTCGCGATGCCTGACCTTGTCGGTTATTCCCGATTTATTGACAAACTGGGCGATGAGGTCGGCGCCGAATTTGCCCGCCGCCCAGGCGGTCAGCACGGACAACCCTTCCGTGTCCTTGATCAGCAGCCAGGAAGGCACCTTGGACCCTTCAATTTCTCCGGAAACGATGAAGTAGGTCAGGGAGAAGTTGCAGGTGATCAGGACCGGGGAATCCTCTCCCGGACCGCTGATGGGATAGATGTCCTCGGCGACGACCATCGGCCGCTGCGGATCGGTGAAAATGTTCAACTGCTCCAGCAGCAGCGGAAAGAGGATTTCCCCCTGGATGTCGGATAGCACGACTATGCCGGCATACTTGGCCATCAGCACCGAGGCGATCATGGCCTCCATCATACCGTCGTCCGTCATCTCGCAGGGAAAGGTGATGGTCGGGAAACCGAAGGGCTTGAATTTTTCCTTGATGGCGGCCCGCCGTGTGACGACACTGTCTTCGAAGGCCGCCCTCATGGTCCTGGCTCCGGTGTCCAGGACCAGGTCCTTGTGGCCGCTTTCAACGAGCCGGCCGGACAGGTCGACCAAGTTGTCGAGATTTTTTCCCTTCACGGCGAGGGGACATCCGGTCTCCCGGGCAAGTTCGCCCATGGGCTGCCAGTTACCGTCGTCGGCGGCGTACAGCAGGGGCTTACGGTCGCCGCAGACGGCGGCCGCGGTTTTCATGTTGGCGACGTTGTCGCTCATGAGGATCAGAGAAGCCCTGGGCGCCTGCTCCAGCACCTTGCGGGTCAGGTCGGCAAAGGCGGCGCCGTCGCCGTTGCCGTCCTTGACGGCGATGAGGTTGGCCCGCATCATGACCCCGACCCGCTCAAATTCCAGGTCGTTGAACCGCTTGATCCTGGCGTCAACCGCAGCCTGCTCCTCAGAGGTGGACACCCGCACCGCTATGCCGGTCGGATGTTCAAACCGTTTTTCATGGCGGAAAAGACAGGTTTCGCCGCCGATGGTGAACGCCCCGTCGCCGCTCCCCAGCTTGACGGTCCGGATTGGGGGGGCCGATGCCTCGCCGATGGTCTGTTTCGCCTCCTCGCTCACGTACGGGCAGGCGTCGATGGCCGCCTGCCCCGCCGCCACCTTCATGGCAAAAGCGAGACATGTCGGGATCTCGCACTCGCCGCAGTTTTTCTTCGGCAGCATTTTCAGTATCTGTATGCCGGTTAACGCCATTGTTTCATTCCTCCTTAAAGCGTAACTCCTTGACAGCCCGGAACGGCTCCGCTTCCGGCTGCGGTTGGTTGATTCAATCAGCCGATCGCGGTCTCCATATCCAGGGCCGGATGTCCTTTCTCCTTGAGAAATTCGAGGATTTCCTCCTCGGTGGTCCCCTGCTCTTCCGTGGCGATCATGTCAAACAGTTCGGGCATGCCGATTTCCTCGCAGCGGGCCTTCAGCTTTTCCCCTATTTCCTCCTTGAGCATCTTGGGTATCCAGACCAGCCTTTTCAGGCCGCCCTCGGCAAGAAACAGTTTGGGGCTGGTCAGATAATGCTTGGAAACGCCCATGAACCCGGGGGTCTGCATGCCGCCGCCGGCCATGCCCGCCAGGGTGGTGAACTTCATGCCCGACGGGGTCATCCCCATGAAATCGCGGTTGACGACCATGATGCCGTTGCAGCTCGGCAGCATGGCGGCGATGGCCTCGAAGCAGCCGCAGGCGGTCATGGGGCTGTTCATCAGGGAGTAGCAGCTGACCTGGGTAACGACGCCGCGCGAGGCCTGGGCGACAAAGTCGTTGATGCCGGTGAAATAGCCGTTAATTTCGTCGATGCATTCGCCCTTCTGAATCGGCTGGTTCGGACCGGTGGGATTGATCTGGAACGAAGCCTTGCCGTCAAGCCAGTTGTAGGCGCCGCACATGCCGATGCGCTCCGGGGTGATGACGCAGACATGGCTCGGCGCGAAGGACTGGCACAGGGTGCAGGAATAGAACACCTCTTCGGTCTCGTCGGTCATGGAGCCGAGGCGGAGGTCGCGTTCCTCATAGACCTTGCGGGCAAGCTCCATGACTTCTTCGACCTTGTCCTGTTCGGTATAGATCTTGACCTGGACCTTGTCGAGGATTGCGCCGAACTCCTGGTGCAGCTTGCCGTGCAGGACCTTGCCGATGTGCTTGAAGGAAAAGCCTTTTTCCACCGCGGCCTTGCCGATGCGGATCCACATGATATTCCGCTGGCCGATGTGCATGATGCCCTGGATGTAATTGATCAGATGATGGAACTGGCGCTCGAGGATCGGTTCGAAGTCGGACTGCATTTCGCGGCCGGCCACTTCGACCAGAATGGCGATGGGCAGATTCTGCCCCTGCTGGATATCGGCGATGTCCGGCCCCTCGAGGATGATCCTGCCGTCCTCGACTTCGTCCATTTCCTTGGAGACAAGGACCTCGACGCCGGTGGTCCGGCCGCCCCCGCATTCCATGTACAGGTCGTCCTTGCGGATCCGCTCGCCTTCGAAGGCAGGGCCGAAGGACATCGGGATGTCGATCTTGGTGACCGTCACCTTCAGGCCGCGGACCTCGATGGCCTTCTGGACGATTTCCTCGTGCGGCACGTTGGACACCACGTGTTCGTAGGTGCAGATGCCGGTCGGCAGCACCTGAGGGATGTCGTAATCGGAGATGGTCGGGAAGCCCCAGTTGATGGCGCCGGCGGCATTGGCATACCATTCGTCGCTGACCGGACCGAACGCCATGACAAAGGCAAAGGTCCGGTTCTTGTTGTAAAGCAGGTTGCCGCGGTAGTCGCCGGGCTTGATGCCGCCGAAGGCCAGAGCGACGCGGCAGGCAAAGCCGATGGCAAAGACGGCGGAGGTGTAGGTCGGTCCGAAGGGCACCAGCCGGGTGTTCCAGCCGACCTGGACGCCGTTGTCGACCAGCAGGTCGGGCATCCGGATCCCGTCAGTATGGTCGTGCATGAAGATGTAGAGGTTTTTCTCCTGCAGCTCCAGGGCGATCCTGCTGGCGACCTCCTTGGAGGGCGGCGTTCCCATGATGGCGGCGAAGCCCGGGGCGGTGCCGTCGACGAACTCGACGCCCCGCTTGCGGAAGATGACATCGTCCGCCGCGCCCAGCCAGATGTTGTCCGTGGTCGGCTCCTCGCTCTTGGTGTAAAAACCGGCCTCGTTCAGGTAGCGGATGGCCTCGTACATCTCCTCGGCGAAGAAGGTGCCCATGCCGGCGTCGAGGGCCGGGGCAAGGTAGGGCAGCCAGATGTCCTCGGTGACGACGGGCGGCAGCAGCTTGCGGCATTCCTGGAAAATATCCTTCATGTCGCCGAGCCTTTCAACCTTTGCGCCGAGCATGGAATAGATGATGGGCAGGTAATAGGCCGTATTCGGAAAGGAGACTTCCTGTTCCGGCCCGTATTTCTTCAAGGCCTCTTCATAGGTCTCCTCAGCCATATCAATGATTTTTTTGGCGCCGCGAATGGCCGCGGAACAGATTATCTTCGACATAGAGAAAACTCCCTTCCAGTTGCTGTGTATTTCTCGAATTGGTACCCGGAATAAATTGCTCCGATCAGGACATGAGTCCGTTGATCAGGGATTTTGTCAGGTTGACGGCCTTGGGGTGACGCATGATCAGGACCTCGCCGCCGGCCAGCAGCATGCAGGCCGCGGTCAGGGCCTCCATCATGATGCCGCGCTGTTCCTGGTCGCCCAGCAGGTCATCGCTCGGCAGGCCGACTTCCTTGGTTTTCCAGACCTCGCGCCCCAGGTTGCAGATGATCGGCACCTGGAGCTTCTCATCTTTCTGGGTCAGGGCGGCAAGCCGGATGCGCTCCATGACCGAATAGGTATATTCGATGCCGTAGCCCAGAGCGCCGATGGATGGATCCATGAGCACGGTCGACAGGGATACGCCCAGGTTTTCCAGCAGGATGTTCAACTGCTTCGCCAGGTTGACATCGATGGGCGAAGCGGCGACTATCGGATGATGAAAAGCCATTGCCGTGGCGCCGATGGCCCGGTAATTGGCATCTTCGAGCGGGGCCAGGCATACTTTTTTGTCGCCGATGATGGCGGTGACTTCACGCAGGGTCTCGGTATCCTTTTCGTTGTTGCCGCAGCCCCAGACTATGATGGGCACATCAACGGCCTCGATCACCGCGGCCGCGTCCCTGGCCGCCTCGGAAGACTTCCGGTTCAGACCGTTGGGATCGGTCCCGGCCAGATAGATGTTCAGCGCCCCGGCCTGGTATTCATCGACGCATTTCCTGGCCCAGGCAACCGGGTTGTCCATCACGTCGTCGAAATATCGGGTCAGGGTGGCCGGCCAGTTGTCAGGCTTGATGTCCATGATCTCCATGGCGATCAGGGGTTTCCTGGGCATGCTCCCCTCAAAGAGGTGGAACGGCAGCACCGAGGAACCGCCGACAGTGACGGCCGTGTCGCCGTTGCCGAGAACGGTTTCCCGGATCGCGCCATTGTAGTTGACGGTGTAGGCGGACGTCGGCACCTTGGTCGCCCGCTCGGCAAGGGTACTTTCTGCCGCGGCGAGTTCCGGGGCGGCAATGGACGCAGGCGCGGCCTTTGACGGCTTGGGCGCAGGCTCCTTCCTGACTGGTTCGGGGGCGGGGCCGGCAGCGGCTTTTTCCGGCTTGGGCGCAGGCTCCTCCCTGGCTGGTTCGGGGGCGGATCCGGCAGCGGCCTTTTCCGCCTCGGCCTTTGCCCTGGCCCTGGCTTCGGCCTCGGCCTTCGCCCTGGCCTCTGCTTCCGCTCTGGCAGCTGCCTTGGCCTTTGCTTCCGCCTCGGCTTTGGCTTTGGCCTCCATTTCAGCCTGAGCCCTGGCCGCCTCCTGCTCGGCCGCTTTTCTTTCGGCCTCAGCTTTTGCCTTTTCCGCGGCTGCGGCGCGTTCGTCAACCTTCAGAGGCGCCTGAACCGCAGCGGGCGCCCCAGTCGCCGCCTGGGGAGGCTCCTTCTTGAGGATGGCTTCCGCATCCATGAATTTCAGCAACGCGGCGAACTGATCATCGCTGAGTCCATATGCCCTTCTGAGGGCGTCAAGCCCCTGTTTGACTGATTCCAACGCCATCTGGCGCTCTGTTTCATTCATTTTGTGTTCTCCTGCATCATCGGTAGCAACGGCAACGGTTTCAGTTGACTGGACCGGCGAGCCGGCGGGCCGGGGAGCGGATGCCTGCCGCATGATGGCCTCCGCTTCGCGGCGGGCTGCGGCGACTATCTGCTCGGCCTCGGCTTTTGCCTCGGCAACTGCCGCGGCCACATCAGCGCGAACGGTGATCGCTTCGGCAAGGGGCGCGGGAGCAGCTTCGGGCTCTGCTTCGGCAAATGTCGGCCGGGGCAGCAGGCCGGCTTTTTCGACAATCTGCTCCACCGCCTCCTCCCACTCGATGGCCATGACATGAACGCCGGCGACACCTGGTATTTCCTTGACCTGGTTGATGATGTCAACCGCGATGCTGATCCCTTCCTGCTGCTTGTTTTTGGCCCCCTTCAGGCGGTCGATGACCTCGTCGGTGACGTCCATGCCGGGAACGTTGTTTTTCATGTACATGGCCATGCCGACGGACTTGGGCGGCGTGATGCCGGCGAGGATGTACGCCTTATTGTCCAGTCCCAGATCCCTGACCATTTCCATGAACCTGGCAAATTTGTCAACATTGTAGATGATCTGGGTCTGCACAAAATCGGCGCCGTTGGCGATTTTCTTGCCCAGCCGGACTGCCCGGTATTCAAAGGGATAGGCAAAAGGGTTGGCCGCGGCGCCGATGAAGAAACGCGGTGCGCTCCCCTTGATTTCCTCGCCGCATTGAAATTTTTTCCCATCCCTCATGTCCCGGACCATGCCGAGCATCTGGATGGAATCCATGTCAAAAACACCCTTGGCGCCGGGATGGTTGCCGAATTTCTGATGATCACCGGTCAGACACAGCAGGTTTTTCAGGCCATGGGCCGAAGCGGCCAGCAGATCGCTCTGCATGCCTATCCTGTTCCGGTCGCGGCAGGTCATCTGAACAACCGGCTCGACCCCCTCGGACTGGGCGATGAGACCGGCTCCGATGCTTGACATGCGGACGATCGCCGTCTGGCAGTCGGTGATATTGACCGCGTCCACGCATCCCTTGAGCAGCCGGGCTTTTTTTCTGACAACCTCCGGGTCACTGTTTTTCGGCGGCCCGAGCTCCCCGGTGACGGCAAACTTGCCGCCGGTGAGCACGCGCTCGAGATTGCTCCCCGATTTCATCAATCCTCCTTGTGAGAAAATATATCCATGCACGGTCGACTCTGGCGCGGCCGGCCGTGTTGCGTTCGTTTTCGCCCGTCACCCTGCCGGAGCAAACCCCGGCAGGCATCTCGCCGGACAAAATGCCGGTTCGGCGACCCGGGCCGGCTCAGACGTGGGGCACACCCTCGCCGCCGCAGCCCATGCCGGGCAGGGCCTGGCCTTCGATCTGGCGGCGCATGGCCATGTCGAACAGGACGCGGTCCTGTTTTTTATTGATGCCCAGGGCTTCCCGTTTTGCATCAATGGCTCTGATCATCTTCTGCGCCAGCTTGATCGGGTCTTCTTCGACATCCCAGGTGGCGCCGTACAGATCCTTCATGCCTTTGAACAGGAATTCGCTGAACTTCTTCGACCCCTGGACGGGGAGGTTCTGGAAGATGACATGGGCGCCGGAGCTGACAAAGTACTGGCCGATGGCAACCGCCTTTTCCGACATGTAGAGCGGTGCGGTCCCGCAGGCCGGTATTTCGGAAATATCCTCGCCGAGCCCGCCCTCGTTGACCATTTCGGTCAGGGCGATGAGCAGCCTGCTGTTGTCGACACAGGAGCCGACATGCAGCACCGGCGGCATGCCGACGGTCTCGCAGACTTCGGCCAGGCCGGGACCGGCATACTCGGCGGCGGCTTCGGGCCGCATCAGTCCCCGGCGGCCCAGCGCCGAAGCGGCGCAGCCGGTGGCCAGGACAAGGACGTTGTTTTTGATCAGTTCCGTGGCGATTTTGAAGTGGACGTCATCGGCATATTTGAAATGCTCGCAGCCGACAATGGCCCCCACCCCCCTGATCCGGCCGTTGATGATGTTGTCGTTCAACGGGCGGTAGGAGGAGCGGAAGCGCCCGCCCAGCATGTAATTGATCGTCTCGTGGCTGAACCCGACCACCACGTCGAATTTTTTGTCCCTGGGGATATAATGGGTGCCGCGTTTTTTGAAGTTGCCGATCGCATGGCGGAGAATGGCCTTGGCGGACTGCAGGGCCTCATGTTCGTCAAAGGGGATGTGGACTGCGTCCGGCATCTTGGCGCGATA
>JALHJD010000090.1 GCA_022837185.1 Desulfobacteraceae bacterium | reverse complement strand
CTACCAGGGCGGAAGGCCGGTCGGCGGGCTAAATATACCCCGCCGACGGTTCAGCCGAAGGTCAAAAAAAATTGCGGGATGCACATGCAGGATATGCGTTACCAGGACATTGACTGGAACCGCCTCTGGCAGCTTGAGCGGCAGAAAAAATCCAGGAAGAGCAAAACGGCCGCCGACTGGGACCGTAAAGCCCCCACCTTCGCCAAGCTCAATGAGAGATCGGCCTATAATGAAAAATTCATCGAACTGCTCAGCCCCGAGCCGTCCTGGACGATACTTGACGTCGGCAGCGGGCCGGGCACCCTGGCCATTCCCCTGGCAAAACAGGTCCGCCGCGTCACTGCCCTTGATTTTTCGGCCGGCATGCTTGATGTTCTCGAACAACGGGCCCGGGAACTGGGAATCGCCAACATCACCACCCGCCGGCTTTCCTGGAGCGATGACTGGGGGCGCCATGGTGTCGACCGCCATGACGTTGCCATTGCCTCCCGCTCGCTGTCGGTGCCGGATCTCAGGGCCTGTCTTGAGAAGCTCAGCAATTTCGCCCGCCGGGAAGTCGTGGTCACCGACAGGGTCGGGCCCGGTCCCCTTGATCCGGACGCCTTTCAAGCCGTCGGCCGCGGGTTGGAGACAGGACCGGATTATATTATCACCGTCAATATCCTGTACCAGATGGGATTCCTTGCCGCCGTCGACTTCATCCGCCTGGAAAACAGCCACCGCTACCGTTCCCTCGAGGAGGCGGTGGAAAACTATATCTGGATGTTTGCCGAGCCGACCGAACAGGAGCGGCGGAAGCTTGAAGACTATGTCCGCTCCATTGCCCGGCGGGACAGTGACTCCATCATTACCCTGCATCCCCGCCATGTCACCACCTGGGCCCTCATCCGCTGGAATCCCGGCCTCCGGCGGCCATAAAAAGGCGCTGTTGCAAATGAGCTCTGTCCGATCTATACTCCCGGCCATGAATCGGTTGCCCCTCAGGCGGAATACATTGAAAAAACTGACAGGAGTTGCAACCCCGTGCGCATCATGATCGTCGGCGCCGGTCTGGTCGGCCAGTATCTGTGCCAGAAATTTTCCTCCGAGGGTCGGGAAGTCGTCCTGATCGACCGGGACAAGAACAAGCTTCAGCGGATGGAAAAGGAGCTGAACATCATGACCGTGGTCGGTTCGGGCGCCTCGGCCCGTATTCTGGCCGAGGCGGGAATCTCCAAAACCGACCTGTTCATCGCCGTCACCGACAGCGATGAGGTCAACCTGGTGGCCTGCATCATGTCCCGCCAGTACGACGTGAAGACCCGGATCGCCCGGGTCAAGCACGAGGACTTCCTGACCCCCGGGCTCTCGCTCAACGAGGAGGCCCTCGGCATCGACCTGATCATCAGCCCCGACTGGGCCATGGTCGAGGTGATCATGCAGCTGACCCATGCCTCCGAAGCCCTGTACACAGCCGAATTCGCCAACGGCGAGGTCCTGCTCATCGGCTACCAGATCCACGAGAACAATCCCTTCATCGGCATGTCGCTCTTCGAACTGGGGCAGCATCACACCACCCATCAATATGTCATTACGGCGATCATCCGTGAAGGCCGGACCATCATTCCCCACGGCGCCAGCACCATTCAGGCCGGGGACCGCATCTACCTGATGATTCTCAAGAAAGACATGGCCAGGATGGAGCAGTTGTTCAACCTGGCCAGCCATCTGCCCCGCAAGGTCTTTATCATCGGCGGCAGCAACATCGGCTACATGGTCGCCCGCCAGCTTGAAGAGCTGGACATCGACGTCAAGCTGGTCGAAGAGGACCCGCAGCGCTGCGATTTCCTTTCCGAGAACCTCGGCCGCAGCATCGTCCTCAATTTCGACGGCCTCGACGCCCACGACCTCCTTGACGAGGGCATCGAATACGCCGACCTGGTCATCGCCGTCACCGGCTCGGACACGACCAACATCCTTTCCAGCCTGCTGGCCAAGCACCATGGCGCCAAACGCTGCATCACCAAGATTACCCGGCACGATTTCGTGCCCATGCTCGGCAAGCTCGGCATTGATGTCGCCCTCAGCCCCCGCCAGGTCGCCGCCGACATGATCCTGCGATATGTCCGCCGCGGATCGATCATTTCCGTCGCCACTATCCTGGACACGGATGCCGAGGTCATGGAAGTGATCGTGCCGGAGCACGAATCCTTCAACCAGGTGCCGATCAAGGACCTGGCCTGCCCGCCCGGCCTTCTCATCGGCGCCATTGTCCGCGAGGGCCAGGCCTTCATCCCCACCGGCGGCACGGTGATCAAACCGGGCGACAGCCTGGTCACGTTCTTCACCAG
Organism: Desulfobacteraceae bacterium; assembly: GCA_022837185.1. Classification (GTDB taxonomy): domain Bacteria; phylum Desulfobacterota; class Desulfobulbia; order Desulfobulbales; family Desulfobulbaceae; genus UBA10518. Next base: position 7,625 of record JALHJD010000090.1, on the reverse strand, counting down.
GGATGCGGCCAGGGACGTGGAAAAGTTCTTTTCCCCGGCAGACTGATACCCTGGATACCGCCCAACTCCAACGGAACCGCGCATGCGAATCGGTGGCGTCCTCAATCTTCTCGGCAAGCTGCTGCTCATCCTGTCCATGATGCTGCTGACGCCACTGCCGTTCAGCCTCTACTTTCACGACGGCATGGTCACCACTTTTGCCCTCTGCTCCGGGATCGGCCTGATCACCGGCGGCCTGTTGGCCGCCCTTTTCCTCCCGGAGGAGGAACTCGGCTACAAGGACGGGTTTGCCATCGTCACCTTCAGCTGGCTGAGCCTGGGGCTGCTGGGAGCCCTGCCCTATTATCTTTCCGGGCACATTCCCGGCTTTGTCGATGCCTTTTTTGAATCCGTGTCCGGCTTCACCACCACCGGATCGACAATCCTGGCGGATATCGAGGCACTGCCCAGGAGCCTGCTCTTCTGGCGGGCCATGACCCAGTGGTTGGGGGGCATGGGCATCATCGTCCTGACCCTGGCCGTGCTTCCCCTGCTCGGTATCGGCGGCATGCAGTTGTTCCAGGCCGAGGTGCCCGGGCCGACCAAGGACAGGCTTGCCCCGCGGGTCCAAGATACCGCCCGGATCCTGTGGAGCGTCTACCTGGTCATGACCGCTGTCCAGACGGTGCTGCTGATGCTGGGCGGGATCGACTTTTTCAACGCCCTGACCCATTCCTTCACCACCCTCGCCACCGGCGGCTTCTCCAACTTCAATGCCTCCATTGCCCACTACCCGTCGCCCTATATCCAGTCGGTGTTCATTCTGTTCATGTTTCTGGCCGGGGTGAGCTTTTCCCTGCACTTCCTCGTTCTGCGGCAGCAGAACCCTTTATCCTATTGGCGCAACGAGGAATTCCGCTTTTACCTTTCCCTCATCCTCCTTGCGGTCCTCCTGGTTTTCGTCGCCAACACGGCGGCCGATTCGTCCGACCATCCCGGCCGCGGCCTGCTCGAGGCCGCGTTCCAGGTCGTTTCCCTGATGACCACCACGGGATACGGCACCGCTGACTTTGACGCCTGGCCGTCCTTCTCCCGGGTGCTGCTGGTCTCGCTGATGTTCGTCGGCGGCTGCGCCGGTTCGACCGGCGGCGGCATCAAGGTGGTTCGCTTTCTGCTGTTCTTCAAGTACGCCCGCTCCCAGCTGCATAAACTCGTGCATCCGCGCCAGGTCGAAACCATCAAGCTCGGCAGGACAAAAGTGCCGCAGGAGGTGATGATCGCCATCCTGAGCTTTTTCGCCATCTATCTGGCGGTGTTCGTGATCGCCAGCCTGATCATCACCGCCATGGGCGCCGATATCATCACCGGGCCAAGCGCGGTGATCGCCACCCTGAACAACATCGGTCCGGGCCTGGCTCTGGTCGGCCCGACCCAGCACTTCGGCCACCTTCCCGACCCGGCCAAACTGGTATTGATCTTCTGCATGCTGGCCGGCAGGCTGGAACTCTATACCGTTGCCATCCTCCTCACCCCCGGATACTGGAGCATGACCCGCCGGCCGAAACTGCGCTGGACAAAAACAAGGATTCCGACCAACCATGAATGATTTTGACATCGCCGTGATCGGCGCCGGCCACGCCGGCTGCGAAGCCGCCCTGGCAGCCGCCAGGTTGGGGCTCCGCACCCTGGTCTGCATCATGAACGCGGACACCATCGGCGCCATGTCCTGCAACCCGGCCATCGGCGGCCTGGCCAAGGGACACCTGGTCAAGGAGATCGACGCCCTGGGCGGCGAGATGGCCAGGAACATCGACGCCACCGGCATCCAGTTCCGGAGGCTCAACACCAGCAAGGGGCCGGCGGTCCGTTCGTCGCGGGCCCAGGCCGACCGCCTGCTCTACCGGCTGCGGATGAAGCAGGTGCTGGAAAACCAGCCGAACCTGGAGATCCGCCAGGCGGTCGTTGACGAGATCCTCCTCGATGAGGGGCGGGTCCGGGGTGTCCGCACCTCCCTGGACGAGGTGATACCGGTGCGGGCCGTGGTGGTCGCGACCGGCACCTTTCTCAACGGCCTGATCCATATCGGCCTGAAAAACTTTCCGGCCGGCCGCATGGGTGACGCTCCGTCCACCAGCCTGGCCCGGTGGTTCAAGGGTGCGGGCTTCCGGGTGGGCAGGATGAAGACCGGCACGGTCCCGCGCCTCGACGCCAAATCCATCGATTTCAGCGGCCTGGAGCCGCAGTACGGCGACGACCCGCCCGGCCTGTTCTCCTTTTCCAGCACCGGGCCGCCGCCCCTGGAACAGCGTCCGTGCCACATCACCTACACCAACGAAGAGACCCACCGGATCATCCGCGGCTCCATCGACCAGTCGCCGATGTACGCCGGGATCATCGAGGGCATCGGCGCCCGGTACTGCCCCTCCATCGAGGACAAGGTCATGCGCTTTCCGGACAAGCTCCGCCATCAGATATTCCTGGAGCCGGAGGGCCTGGACACGGTGGAGATATACCCCAACGGCATCCCCACCAGCCTGCCTCTGCAGACGCAGATCAACATGGTCCGCTCCATAGCCGGCCTGGAAAAAGCCCGCATCATCCGGCCCGGATACGCCATCGAGTATGATTACGTCGATCCGCTGGAGCTGAAACCGTCGCTGGAAACCAAGAGGGTGGAGGGGCTCTTTCACGCCGGCCAGATCAACGGTACCTCGGGCTACGAGGAAGCAGCGGCCCAGGGGCTCATGGCCGGGATCAATGCGGTCCGATACGTCCGGGAAGAGGCCCCCGTCATCCTTGACCGCTCGCAGGCCTACATCGGCGTCCTCATTGACGACCTGGTCACCAAGGGCACCAGGGAACCCTACCGCCTGTTCACCTCCCGGGCCGAGTACCGCCTCCTCCTGCGGGAGGACAACGCCGACCTGCGCCTGCGCGAGACAGGCTACCGGATCGGCCTGGTCAATCGGCCGACCTGGGAGGCGTTCCTGGACAAGAAAGACCTGATGGAACAGACGATCACCCTGCTGCACACCGCCCGGATACGCCCCTCGGGCCCGGTGAACGACGCCCTCGCCCGAATCGGAAGCGTCGTGCTCAAGCAGCCCCTCGCGCCGGCCGACCTGCTGCGGCGGCCGGAGATCACCTTCCCGGCCCTGGTTGAAGTGATGCGGCAGGCTGAAGTGGCAATGGCCATGGATTTCGACAGGTTCCCCTTCAGGGATGAAATTGAACTGCAGGTGAAGTATGATGGCTATATCCGGCGGCAGGAGGAGCAGGTCGGCCGTTTCCGGAAGTTGGAGCGCACTCTGCTCCCCTCCGGCATGCGCTATGACGGCCTGCCCGGCCTCTCCAATGAAGTGGTGGAAAAACTGAAAGCGGTCCAGCCCCTGTCCCTGGGCCAGGCCTCCCGGATTTCCGGCATAACGCCGGCGGCCATTTCGGTTCTGCAGGTGCACCTGAAAAAACAAGGACTTATCTGAACCCAGCCATGCTCCCCTATCCCGATATCGATCCGGTCCTCATCGCCTTCGGCCCCTTCAAGGTCCGCTGGTACGGCCTCATGTACGTCTTAGGCTTCGCCGCCACCTACTTTCTGGTCCGCCGCCAGCTCGCCCGCTTTCGCTGGCGGGAGATGGCCGAACGGTTCGACAACCTCAACCTCTACCTGATCATCGGTGTCATCGCCGGCGGCCGGCTCGGCTACGTCCTGTTCTATCAGCCGGCCTACTACCTGCGCCACCCCCTGGAGATTTTCGCCACCTGGCAGGGCGGCATGTCCTTTCACGGGGGGTGCCTGGGCGTCATCGTCGCCGGCCTGCTGTACTGCCGCTACCATCGCCTCAGCTTCTGGAAGGCCGCCGACCTCTACGTGGTGACCGTGCCCATTGGGCTCGGGCTCGGCCGCATCGGCAATTTCATCAACGGCGAGCTGTTCGGCCGGACGAGCGATGTTCCGTGGGCAATGGTTTTTCCCGACGGCGGCCCGCTGCCGCGCCATCCGTCGCAGCTGTACGAAGCCCTGCTGGAAGGAGCCCTGCTGTTCTGCATCCTGTGGAGCTTGAAGCACATACCCTGGCGGGACGAGCCGTCCCGCTTCTGGCCCCATGGCTCCATGCTGGCCCTGTTCCTGATCCTGTACGGCGTGGTGCGCATCGTTGCCGAATTCTTCCGCGAACCCGATCCCTACCTGGGTTTCGTTGTTCAGGGAATAACCATGGGCCAGCTGCTGAGCATCATCATGATCGCCGCCGGCCTCGTGCTCTGGCGCCTGCGGCTGGGAAAATCATAACCTCTTTACAGTACCCGCCGCAGCCCGTACAATACGGGACGGGAATGTCCCGACCTTGTCCGGAACTCATGCCGGCCGGGGCAAACAGATAAGAAATTTCCGGGAGAACAGAATGCGGCTTATCAAATCGGCCCTGACCATCCTCATCGCCGCCCTGATGTGGTCATGTTCCAACGGCGGCAGCGAAGAAGAAAAAGGGGAAATCCAGACCATGACCGAGGAAATCGGCCAGGAGGGCGTGCGCATGATCAAGACCCCCATTGACAAGGCCCAGGCCGCCGCCGACCAGGAAGAACAGCGGGTCCGGGAAATGGACCGGCTCAACAAGGAATAACCGAACGGTTCCCGTGCCGGCGCCATGCTCTGCTTTGCCCCCTGCTCCTCTTTTCCTCCGCCGGGATGGCCGTCAGGATCCCTTCGACCCGCGTTGCCGTCCGGCGCAGCTCCGCGGACATGCGCTGCGGTTCCACAAGATCGGCCGTGACGGCTCGGCCAGATGTGGCGTCTGTACATATCTCCCCTTAGCATCGCCCATGACAGGTGATCAGCCATGAAAAAACTCCTGCTCTTCTATGCCGCCGGCTGCCTCGGCGGCCTGGTCAACAGTATCGCCCTCTGGCTGCTCGGCGATTTCGACATAACCCGCACCCTGGGCATCGACATTGCCCCCGCACTGACCCCGGCATGGCTGTACCCGAGGATCGTCTGGGGCGGCATCTGGGGCCTGACCTTTGTCCTGCCGATGCTCGACGCAAAACTCCTGCTCAAGGGAAGCCTGCTCAGCCTACTGCCCTCCCTGGTGCAGCTCTTTGTCATTTATCCCTACCACGCCCATAAGGGAATGGCCGGCCTGGAGCTGGGCATGCTGACCCCCCTCCTGGTCATCACCCTCAACTGGATATGGGGCTTGACAACCGCCCTGACCCTCAAGCTGGCCAAGTAATGTTGAAGGGAGAAGAGCTCGGGACAAATCAACGGGAGAAAGGAGGGCCGATGACCCCGTCCGAATGCCTCCTGCGGATGTACGCGCTGTATGACCGGTGCGCCGCGGAATTTGCTTTCGCCTGCCGGAAAGGATGCGCGACATGCTGCACCCAGAGCGTCACCATGACCACCCTGGAGGGCGAACTGCTCAACGACTACCTCGCTGGACAGCCTGATCTTCTGCCGCTGCTGGACGCCATGCCCGGCCAAACCTCTGCCCCGCCAACCACAATCAATCAGTTCGCCGCCGCCTGCCTGCTGGGAGAATATGCGGACGAGCCCCAGCCGGCGTGGGACTTTGCGCCCTGCATCTTCCTTCAGGACAACTGCTGCGCCGTTTATCCGGTCCGGCCGTTCATGTGCAGGAGCTTCGGCTCCCGGGTGCGGTGCGACAGTTCCGGAACCGCGGAAGTCGAACCCTTCTTCCTCACCCTGAACACGGTGTTCCTGCAGTGCATCGAACACCTGGACCGGGGCCGGCCCTGGGGCAACATGTACGCGGTCCTGCGGTCAATACAACAATCAGGACAGGCCAATGCGGAAACCTTAGCGGGCCTGCGCATTGCCGAACAGATTCAGGGATTTCTGATACCGCCTGACGAAACCGAGCGGATTCAAGACTGTCTCCGCAGCCTTCTCGACCTTCTGCGCGGAGCTCAAGGGAAACAGGAAAAATAAAATTCTCCTGATCGGAACCTGATGTAATCAGCCGGAAGTGTTCCTTGCCGGACTAACGGCTAAGATCCGGGAGCAGCCTGATTGGCGCGGCCGGAAGGAGAGGGATCGGCCGTGATATAAAAAACGGGGCCCGAAAAGGGCCCCGTGGTACATGAAATGGCGGGAATTCTTTAGCCGCAGTTGCAGCCGCCGGAACTGCAATCCGACTGGTCTTGCGTGCCGCAGCCGCAGCCGCAGCCGGCAGCTTGATTTTCGACGGCCGCCAGTTCCTCGGCGCTGGGTTCGCGCACTTCGACGACCTTGACGTCAAAATGGAGCTGAAGTCCTGCCAGGGGATGGTTCAGGTCAACCGTCACCGATTCGGGATTGCTTACGTCCTTGACGGTCAACATGACCGGGCCGTGGGGTCCCTCAGCATGAAACCGCATCCCGGGCTCGATCTCGCAGTCATCCGGGAACTGGGTCCTGGGAATGTCCTGGAACAGATTCTCATCGACTTCGCCGTAGGCGTCCTGGGGGTCGACGACGATCTTTGCCACGTCCCCGGCGGCCCTGCCCAACAGGCCCTTTTCAAGGCCGGGAATCACCTGGCCGGCGCCCGTTATGAATCCGAACGTCTGTCCCTCCGGGGATCTGTCGATCTCCTTGCCCGAGGCGAGGGAGAGGCGGTAGTCAATGGCAACATACGATTTTTCACTGATCTGCATACTGTACCTCTTGAAAGTAAAAAAAATCCCGGCGGACCGTAAGAACCGGCCGCACCGGGTTCAGTCATTTCACATACCATAACCCTTCGAACCGGAATGTCAACCGGATATGGGCGCCCGGCCGGCTCTGGGACCCGGCTGGCGCCGGGAGTCGGCGGTCGGCATAGCAGAAGACAGAAACCAGATGACAGAAGACAGAAGGGGCTTGCAGCTTCGCTGAAGGTTTGGACATCCCCTCACCCTCTCCCTGTGAAGCAAGGGGACAAACACCCTTCTCCTGGGGGAGAAGGTGCCCCGAAGGGGCGGATGAGGGCGGAGTCTGCTGCCAAGCCGACTCCCGGCGCAGCCGGGTAATGTCATCTGGTACCCGGCACCCAAATCGGGTATACTCCGCGGCTGGCTGGCACAACGGACCCTCATCAATTTCTTTGCACCCGGATCGACCGGCGCGGAAAGATCAATATGATCAGTCACGAACAAAAACCGATGCTGCGTTTTCTTATTGTCCTGACCGCGGCTTCGGTTATCGGCCTCCAGGCCTGGATGATTCTGTTCAACAACTTTGCCGTGGAAGTAGTCGGCCTGGAGGGGCACCATATCGGCATCCTGCAGTCAGTCAGGGAAATTCCCGGCTTTCTCGCCCTGTTGGCCGTCTACTTCATGCTGATCATCCGCGAGCACCGATTGTCCGCCCTGTCCGTCCTCCTTCTCGGCATCGGCACCGCGGCGGCCGGCTTTCTGCCGACATTTTACGGTCTGCTGTTCACGACCCTGGTCATGAGCTTCGGCTTCCACTACTATGAGACCACCAACCAGTCGCTGACCCTGCAGTACTTCGACAAAACCGTCTCCCCCCTCATATTCGGCCGGCTCCGCAGCCTTGCCGCGGCGGCGAATATTGGTGCCGGGGTGCTGATCCTCCTGCTCAATCCCCTGCTCGGCTATAAATACATGTACCTGTTCGTGGGCGTCCTGGTGACCGCGGC
>JALHJD010000422.1 GCA_022837185.1 Desulfobacteraceae bacterium | reverse complement strand
AAAAGGACCTTTGACCTTGGCCACGGCTATGGACGCCTTTTCCGCCTCATCCCTGATAAACCGCATCACCTTGGCGGCGCTTTCCCTGCCCTCCTCACTGCCGTAGGGATGCTCGAGACGGATCAGCATGTCGTGCAGGCCCATGATGCCGAGACCGATCTTCCTGGTCTTCTGGGTCATTCGGGCGATTTCCGGAATGGGGAACCGATTGCAGTCTATGACGTTATCGAGGAAACGGACCGCAAGGTGAACCGTGCGGGCCAGCCTGGACCAGTCGATGTCCCCGTCGACGACGTAATGATCAAGGTTGATGGAGCCGAGGTTGCAGCTCTCGTAGGGAAGCAGCCATTGCTCTCCGCAGGGATTGGTCGCTTCGAATTCACCAAGCTGGGGAGTCGCGTTATCGCGGTTGGCGGCGTCGATGAAGAGGACCCCCGGCTCCCCGTTGTGCCAGGCGCGATCGACAATCTTTTTGAAAACCAGTTGCGCGTCCAGGCTCTGAACCACCCTGCCGGTGGAAGGATCAACCAGATCGTAGTCCTGGCCGGTTTGCACCGCTTCCATGAACCGGTCGGTGATGGCCACGCTGAAGTTGAAATTGGTGAAACGGGTCTGATCCTCCTTGGCCGAAATGAAATCGAGAATATCGGGATGATCAACCCGCAGCACGCCCATGTTGGCGCCCCGCCGTTTGCCACCCTGCTTGATGGTCTCGGTCGCCGCGTCGAAGACCGCGGCAAAACTGAGCGGGCCGGAGGCCACGCCCTGGGTCGACTGAACGGCGGAATTTTTCGGCCGCAGCCGGGAAAAAGAATATCCGGTTCCCCCTCCGGTCTTGTGCACCAGAGCCCCGTTGTGGATGGATGTGAATATCCCGTCCATGGAATCCTCAATGGGCAGCACGAAGCAGGCGGAGAGCTGGCCGAGGTCGGTGCCGGCGTTCATGAGACAGGGGGAGTTGGGCAGGAAATCGAGATGATAGATCATATTGAAAAAAGTGTCCCGCAGCGTTTCATATTCTTCGCTTTCCCGGTCCACGTCGGCCACGGCGTCGGCTACCCGGCGGCACAGGGACTCCCAGTTCTCCAAGGGACGTCCGGCGGAGTCCTTGAGATAGTACCGCCGCTCCAGGACCGTTTCCGCGGCCTTTGTCAATTTCGGCCTGCTCATCTTCTTCGTCATTTTCCCCTCCCCTCCCAGTGTGATTGCATTGCGTGATCTCCATCGTTCTTCAGTGCGACGGAACAGTAATTCTCCTTCCCGATTGGTGCCGGACAGATTTCTTATATCACAATATGTAGCGCCACATCAAGACAAAAGAACAACATGTTGTACAGTTGCAGCCTCCCGCTTCACACAGAAATTCAAGGAGTTCGCTTGCCGCTCTTCATCGCCGGCCAGAAAAAAAATGGGCGGGAGGAGACATCATGATTACAATAGACCGAAAGCAATAATGCAACACC
>JALHJD010000421.1 GCA_022837185.1 Desulfobacteraceae bacterium | reverse complement strand
CAGGAGATCAAGAATAAGGTGTGCGAAGTCCTGGAGGGCGGATTCCTGACCGAAGGGTCGGTGACGAGGGAATTCGAAGCGGCCGTCCGCGACTATGTCGGCTGCAAATATGCCATCGCCGTGACCTCCTGTACGACGGGACTGGAAATGGCACTGCGCATTCTGGGCATCGGCCCCGGCGATGAAGTCATCGTCCCCGATTACACCTATCCGGCGACCGCCGATGTGGTGGCGATTGTGGGTGCCACCATAGTTATCGTCGATGTCTCACCCCGAACGATGCTCATCGACTATGACGCTATAGAATCGGCCATCACCGAAAAGACAAAGGTGGTCATCCCCGTGTCCCTCTTCGGCAACCCCCTCAACTGGGATCGTCTACATGACATTAAGGCGAAGCACGGCCTCTTCATGATCGAAGATGCAGCCTGTTCCCTCGGGGCGGAATACAAAGGGATAAAGGTCGGCAATTTGGCCGATATCTCGGTCTTCAGCCACCACCCCCGCAAATTTATCACCACCGGTGAAGGCGGTACGATCACCACAGACAATGACGAATGGGCCGCATGGATGGAATCCTACAAACACTTCGGCATGGGCGTATCGCCCAGCCGGGAAGGCACCGTTTTTACCCGCATCGGCACAAACTACAAATTGAGCAATATCCTTGCTGCTGTGGGCCTTGGCCAGATGCGGCATATCGATGAGTTACTCCGAAAACGGCGCGAACTGGCAGAGTTCTATACACAAATGCTTTTCAGAACAGCAGGTGTACAAATGCCGCAAACCACGGCCGACGGAAAGCATTCCTACCAGTCCTTTTGCATCCTCGTCGAAAACCGCAACAACATAATGAATAAGATGCGGGAAAGCGGCATCGAAGTCCAAATCGGCACCTATTCCCTCCACATGCACCCGGCCTTCGCTGCTTCAGATAGGGTCCGCCACCGCGGTTCTTTCGAGGGCAGCCGTTCCGCCTTTGATCACTGCCTGACCCTGCCGCTATACCACGAGTTGGAAGAAAACGATCAGCGGGCGGTGGTTGACGAGATGGTACGAGCTATGAGCTAACCCCATGTCCGCAATTTCCGGCATATTCAACCTAAACGGCGAGGCTGTGTCCCCGGTCCTGCTGCGGAGGATGACTGATACCATCGCCCATCGCGGACCTGATGGCGAGGGCTTCTACACGGACAGCTTCATCGGCCTGGGCCACCGCCGTCTGGCGATCATCGACCTTTCGCCCGCGGCCCATCAACCGATGGCCACGAAGTCAAATCAATTCGTCATCACCTACAACGGAGCGCTGTACAATTTCCTGCAGTTACGTGCCGAGCTGGCGGCCCTGGGCCATGAGTTTAGCTCCCAATCCGATGCGGAAGTCGCCCTTTACGCCTACAAGCAATGGGGCGAAAAATGCCTCGACAGATTAAACGGGCACTTTGCCTTTGCTATCTGGGACAAG
>JALHJD010000089.1 GCA_022837185.1 Desulfobacteraceae bacterium | reverse complement strand
CCCCGGCCCGATCTGGTCATCGTGTTGACCATGCCCCCGGAAATCAGCCTGATCAGGATCAGGGAGTCGAGAGGCGATCAATTGAACGACTTTGAACAGGAGGACCAGCTGCGGCGCGTTGCCGGACTGTTTGAATCCTTCGATGACCCATCCATCAGGAGAATAACCGCCGATGCCCCGCTGGAAGCCGTTGCCCTGGAAATAAGGAAAACGGTGGATTCTCTGCTGCAGGAAAAACAATACTCTTGTCTGCCCGCATGAAAGGTTTGCCCGCAATATTCGGATTGGTGGTGCTGTTCCTGTTGCATGCAGGTGTTACGGGTTGCCAGCCCGGCAACCTGGCGGTAACGGCAGACCCCGGCGGAAACGCAGTGGAGGCCGCAGTCGAAGCCCCGGTCGAAGAGCCGGATTACGGATGCGCCTATTTCTATTTCCTCTGGGGCCGGCAGGCCGAACTGGCCATGCAGTTCCCCGAGGCGCTGGAAGCGTACGAGAAAGCCCTGATCTGCGATCCCAACGCCGATTACATCATTCGCAAAATCCCGGTTATTCTGCTGCGCATGGGCAGGGGTGATGATGCCGTTTCCATCCTGCAGGAATATCTGGAAAAGAAACCCCTGGCGGCGGGAGTCAGAATGCTCCTTGCCAGGGTCTATATTGCCCTGAACCGGAACCAGGATGCGGCGGAACAGTACAGAACCATCCATCAGCAGGATCCGGAGGAAATCGGGTCCCTGATGCTCCTGAGCGAACTGTACCTTAACCAGGGCAACCTGGGAGAAGCGGAAAAAGCCCTGCAGCAGGTTTTGTCGGTCAACCCGGATTCCTATCCCGCCCGTGTCCTGCTGGCCCGGATTTATCTGAGCATCAAGGAGTATGACCGGGCCCTGGACCAGTATGACAGGGCGTTGGCGCTGAGCTGGTCCACCGACCTGCTGCTGGAAAAAAGCGATGTCTACCGGCTGCAGGAAAAATACGATGAGCTGATCGACATCTACCGCGAGATACTGCGGGTCGATCCGGGCAATGAACGAGTGATTCTCGGCCTGGTCAACTTTCTGTTGGTTGCGGAACGGGAGGACGAAGCCCTGGCCGAATTGAACAGGTTCAAGGAAAGGTCGGCTGATCCGGCCGGCGTGGATATCTCCATGGCCCGGCTTTATGCCAGGCTGGAAAAATTTGATCAGGCCATCGACATCCTGCGCGGGTTCCTGCTGAAGGAGAACTCCACCGATGCCCGCTACCTGCTGGCTGTCATCCTCACGCAGAAGGAGCAGTACGAACAGGCGTTGACAGAGCTGCGGATGATACCCCGGGATGCCGAGGAATATGAAAACTCCGTGATTCTGCAGGTCCGCATCCTCCGTTTCCTCGAACGGCCCGAGCAGGCGGTGGAGCTTCTGGAGAAGGCCGTCCAGGACGCGGAAACCCGCAGCCCGGATATGTATGTCATGCTGGCGGCGCTCTATCAGTTGCAGGATCAGACCGATCTCGGCCGCCGGACGTTTGACCGCGCCCTGCTGGCTTTTCCCGAAAACGAAGACCTGCTGTATGAATACGGTATTTTTCTCGATACCGCGGGCAGACGCGATGAGGCTATTTCCATCATGGAGGAACTGATCAGGCGTCAACCCGAACATGGAGAGGCCCTGAACTATGTCGGCTACACCTGGGCCGACAAAAGCATCAACCTCGACAAGGCGCTGGAATACATTGAGCGGGCCGTACAGCTCAAACCCGACAACGGCTATATTCTGGACAGTCTCGGCTGGGTGTATTATCGCCTCGGACGCAACCAGGAAGCACTGGAGGTTCTGCAGGAAGCCGTCCAGCTTTCACCGGACGACCCCACTATATGGGAACATCTGGGAGACGTCTATCTGGCGCTGGACCGCGAGGAGGATGCCCTGGAAACCTATCGAAAAGCGATCGGCCTGTTCAACGGAGATTCCAAGGCCGGAAAGGCCCTTCAAGAAAAGGTCAACCTTCTCGAGAACCGGGAACGGAAGTGATAAATCATCCCTGGACCCGGCGATTTGTCCTGGTGCTGCTTGTCTGTTGTCTGGTCATCTCGGGCTGCGCCGGCAAGCTGCCCCGGACCCGTCACCTGACGGTATCGGAGAGGGAGAAGGCCCTGACTCTGTTTGACCGGTTCATGCAGAACCGCTGCAACGGAGCACTCGACGCTGATGTGACCCTGGAAATGCGGCTCCTCGGCAAAACCGAGAAGGTCCCGGGCATGCTCCAGGCCCTGCCTCCCTCGTATCTCCGCTACGCCGCCGTTGACCCCCTGGGAAGATCCCTGGCCGTCGTGGTGACCGACGGCTCGACCTTTACCATGGTGGACAACCGCAATGCCGAGGCGGTGATTGGCCCCGTCGATTCCTCCTTCTGGAATGAATTTGTTCCCGCCGGCATCTATGTTGAAGATATTATCCCCTGGCTGCGCGGCAGGTTGTCGGACCAGGACGTGAGGATCACCGATGTTCACGGGGACATGGATGATCCCGCGCTGGTCTGGCTGCTGTCGGAAACGAGTGACGGCTTGCGGCATGAGATAGGATTTGATCCTGCCGAAGGGGTCATTCACCGTCACATCCTGAAAAACCACGACAATGGCGCCGTTGTGCTCGATGTTCGCTATTCACGGTACGACAACGGGGATGAACAATGTCCCGTGCCCCGGGAACTGGTGGTGGAAGGCAAATCGATTACCGGAACCCTGACCATCCGTTTTGACCGGATTTTTCATGATTCCATCTTTTCTCCTGGGATATTTCAACTGGATCTGCCGGATCACTACACGGTCACTGAGGTGGAGTGAGGGACCGTCCCGCGGCCGAACGGTTTTTTTACGATTCGGTGTTCTCCGTCTTTCCCCGACAACGGACAGGCGTCTTCCACGCCTGCCGACCAAAACCCGACAGCTTGGCGATAATCGTTAATCCCCTCCCTCTCGCACTATCCTGAAGAGCGCAGTGAATTTTTTTTATTGACAGGGAATGATTGATGTCTGTATATTCATGTTCAAATGTATCAATATCAAACAAATGAACATCGGAGGAGACCATGAAAAAGTATTTTATGTCGCTGGTTCTGGTTCTGCTGCTGGCCGTCGCTGCCTATGCGGGAGTGAACATCAACACCGCCGGGGTGGAAGAGCTGCAGTCCCTGCCGGGCATCGGTCAGTCCAAAGCGGAAGCGATTGTCAAGTACCGCGAGGAAAACGGGAACTTCAAAACGGCGGAGGACCTGATGCAGGTCAAGGGCATCGGCTCAAAGGTTTATGAAAAGATCAGCGCCCAGGTCGAGGTAGGGAAGTAGTTGTTTTTTTGCGCGCACGACCGGTTTGCAGTTGCGCCGGTCGCGCGTTGCATTTATCATGCGGTCCATGTATGAACGGAATGGAGAATACTCCGAAAGCCTCATGGTTCATTTCCGTCGGGCCGAGGGTCTGCGAAAGGAATCACTGGACCTTCACTCCCTGGATTTAAATGCCAGGCAGATAGCCGATCTGGAACTGCTGCTCAACCGGGCCCTGTATCCGTTGACCGGATATATGTCCAGGGAGGATTACGAAAGCGTCGTAGAGAACATCCGGCTTGCAGACGGAACCGTCTGGTCCCTGCCCATCTGTCTCGATGTCCGCGAAGAGGTTGCAGCCACCCTGCAGCCCGGCCAGAAGCTGGCCCTCAATGATCAGGAGGGCTTTCTGCTCGCCGTCATGACCGTTCAGCAAGTCTGGCAGCCGGACAAGGGGAAGGAGGCCGCGCTGGTCTACGGCACGGACAATCCGTCAGTTCATCCCGGCGTACAGCAGTTGATGAACCAGGTGCACGGATGGTACGTGGGAGGTCCGGTCGAGGGAATCAGCCTGCCGTTACACCATGATTTCCGGGATCTGCGTCTGACGCCGTCCGAGACGCATCGACGTTTCACCCAGTACGGCTGGCGCCGCGTTCTCGGTTTCCACACCGAGGAATATCTGCATTGCGCGCATCGGGAAATGGTCCTGGCCGCGGCCAGGGAGATCGGGGCGAGTATCTTCCTCCATCCGGTGGTGGGGCTGGAATCTCCCGGAAGTCTTGACCACTACACCCATGTCCGTTGTTATCTGGCATTTGTCAATAAATTCCCCAAGAACATGATCATGCTCGGCCTGACTCCCCTGGCCGAACGGTGGGCCGGGCCCCGTGAAGCGCTCTGGCACGCCATAATCCGCAAAAATTTTGGCTGCAGCCACTTCATGGTTGCCGACGACCATGGCGATCCATTTGCCGGGACATCCATGGATCTGTTTTATCCTCGCCACGCCGCCCAGGAGTTGGTTGCGAAATACAGCGCCGATACGGGCATCGAGATGATCCCCCAGGAACGGATGGGTTATCTCGAAGACAAGGCCCGCTATGTCTTTCTCAAGGACGTCAACGGACAGGCCGTAAAGGATATTTCCTCCAGGGAACTCCGGCACCGTCTGGAATGGAATCTCGATATTCCCGAATGGTTTTCCTATCCCGAAGTGGTCGCCGAGCTCCGCAAGTCCTTTCCGCCCCGGTCAAAACAGGGCTTCACAATTTTCCTCACCGGCCTGTCGGGCTCCGGCAAGTCAACCATAGCCCGGGTCCTGATGGTTAAGTTCATGGAAATGCGGGATCGCCCGGTGACCTTGCTGGACGGCGATATCGTCCGCAAGAATCTGTCATCGGAGCTGACCTATTCCAGGGAGCACCGCAATCTGAACGTGACCAGAATCGGTTTTGTTGCCAGCGAGATTACGAAAAACGGCGGCATCGCCCTGTGCGCTCCGATTGCACCGTATGAGGAATCCAGGCAGGCCAACCGGGAGCTGATCAGCCGTTACGGCGGATATATCGAAGTGTATGTTTCAACCCCCATCGAAGTTTGCGAACAACGCGATCGCAAGGGGCTGTACGCCAAGGCCAGGGCAGGGAAAATCAAGGGAGTCACCGGCGTGTCCGATCCCTATGTACCCCCGACCAATCCCGAACTGACCATCGACACCACCAACTTGACACCGGCCGAGGCCGTCCAGGAAATTCTGCTGTATCTTGAAGAGCAAGGTTACCTCAGGTAAATTTCGGGTTGCAAACGGAAGGCTCGATTTTCCCTTTTTCCGGGCGGGTCACCGGAGACTTTCCCTTGTCGTCGAGGATTGATCAATTTTTTCAGCGAGCAGAGCCGTGAAGGAAATTCCCCTGAACGAACGAATCATTTTTGCCCTTGACTTCGCCGACGCCCAATTGGCCGAACAATGGGTTCGAAAGCTGGACAGTCATGTCCGTTTTTTCAAGGTAGGACTGCAGCTTTTTCTGGCCGGCGGCTGGCCGGTCATCGATGCCATCACTGCCCGCGGCTGCAAGGTCATGCTGGATCTCAAGTTCTTCGATATTCCTGAAACGGTTCATCTTGCCGTACAACAGCTCCGTAACCGGGGTGTGTCTTTTGCCACCGTGCATGGCAACCGGCCGATTATCGAGGCGGCTGTGGCGGACAAGGGCGACCTGAAGGTGCTGGCCGTTACGGTGCTGACCAGTTTTGATGAATCGGACATGGTGGAGATGGGCATGACCAGGCCGGTACGGGACCTGGTGCTGCTTCGCGCCCGCAAAGCCCTGGAACTGGGTTCTGACGGCGTGGTCTCTTCGGCCCTCGAGGCAGGGCCCCTGCGCGATGATCTTGGCGGTAATTTCCTGGTGGTGACGCCGGGCATCCGACCCGGTCTCAACCGGGACGTGGAACAGGACGACCAGAAGCGGGTGGCCACCGCCCGGCAGGCGATCATCGACGGTGCCGATTATGTGGTCATCGGCCGGCCCATCAGCACCGCGCCGGATCCGGTCAGGGCAGTGATTGCCATCCAGAAGGAGATCGCCGAAGGCCTCGCCGTATCCGGCTGATGAAAGGAGTCGGCAGTCATCAGTCAGCAGTCGGCAGTTTGAGGTTTGAAGCCTCCCGGCTTGTCGGCTTGACGAACCTAACAGGCTGACAGTCAATTGATATTTGGACACGTGTTAATCTCCTCATTCGTCCCCGCAGCGCGGGGTGGGGCGTTGCCGACTGCCGACTGATAACAGCCGACTCACGGCGAAGCCGTGCCTTTGCTCCCCCGCTGCACGACCATCATGGCCGGGACGATGATCACCACACCGATGATGGTTCGCAATGGCGGTAGTCCCTGGCCGAAAAACCAGTCGATGGCCAGGACCAGGGGTGGGTACAGGTAACTGTAGGCCATGACCCGGGTTGGACCGAGTCGCAGCGTGGCAAACTGGGTCAGGAAAAATGTGACCATGGTGCAGAATACCGCCAGGTAAACTATTCCCGCCCAGACCTGCACCGGCACGGCGCCCCAGTCAATCGCCGGCAAACGGTGCAGGCCGAGCAGCAGCAGCCAGATCGATCCGGTGGCCATCACCCAGAAGGTCATCACCACCATGGATTCGCCCCGGTGCAAAAGTTTGACCAGGGGCGTATATGCAGCCATGAACAGGCAGCCGACAAAAAAAATCAGGTCGCCCCTGCCCAGATCCATGGCCAGCAGCCTGTGGATATCCCCCCTGAAGATAACCCAGAGCGCACCGGTCATGGCCAGAGCCAGGGCAATGAGCCGGTACCGGCCCAGCCGCTCCCGCAGAAGCACGGCACTGTACATCCCCGATATTCCCGGAACCAGGGTGAAGATGACACTGGTATTGAGGGCCGTGGTTGACCGCAGAGCCGCGAACATGAGCCAGAAAAAAACGACCAGGGCGGCGCTGATCAGGGAATAGCGGCCCAGATCCGGGAGGGAGGGCCTTGGCGTACCGCTCCGCCGGGCGACCAGGGGAAGAAAGAGCAGGGAGGCCAGGACGAAGCGGACCAGGGTCAGGATGAGCGGGTCAAGCCCGGCGGCAATGGCCTTGCCCACCGTAAAGGAAGTGGACACCAGGGTGGCCGCCGTCAGCATCAGGAAGTGGACCAGCCAGGTCGGCGGCGCAGTCCGGGTGCCCGTGGCCCGGGTCATGCCACTGCTTCGATCAGGAGTGGGTGCAAGGTAGTGTTGCTGGCCAGGATTTCACCTTTGAAGGGACTGTACTGCTGACCGTTGAAATCAGTCACGGTGCCACCCGCTTCTTCAACCAGCAGCCAGCCGGCTGTAGTGTCCCAGGGTTTCAGGGCTGTTTCCCAGAATCCATCCAGTCTGCCGCAGGCAACGTAGGCCAGGTCGACCGCCGCCGCGCCCATGCGGCGGATGTCCCGGACTTTGGGCAACACGCTTCTTGTCTGCCCGATCACCTGGTCCAGGTGCTTGCGGATGTCATAGGGAAAGCCGGTCGCAACCAGGGCCTGGACGAGGAATTCGGTCCGGGTGACCTGAATCCGGTGATCATTGAGCCAGGCGCCGCCTCCTCTGGTTGCACAGAACAGTTCATCCTGCAGGGGGCAATAGGTGACGCCGGCCAGGGGTTTTCCCCCGTCCAGCAGGCCGATGGAGACGGCGAAGATGGGTATGCCGTGGGCAAAGTTGGTGGTGCCGTCGAGGGGATCGATGATCCAGGTTCGCTCATCTTTGTCCATAAGGCCCTGATACGATTCTTCCGCCATCACGGCGATGCCCGGTGCGTCTTCATCCAGTGAGGCGATAATGGCGGTTTCCGCTGCCAGATCGGCTTCGGTCACCAGGTCGATTTCACCTTTCATTCTGATGGTATGGGGCTTGGCATACAGTTCTCTTATGATCGTGCCCGCCGTCAGCGCCGCCCGGGCCGCCGCCAGCAGCAGGGTCTGCAGTTCCCGCGACGGCGCGGCTTTCAGCGTATTGGTCAAACGGTTCATATGGTTCCTTTGTATCAATATGTGATTATGTGCCTGTCCAGCTGCACCGGTATGTTCGCTGGCGCGCCCCTGACCGTTCACCATGTCCCCCGGCAAAGCAGGGAATCACCAGGCTGCCAACTGCCGACTACTGACTGCCAACTCCCGGCGCAGCCGGGACCATCACATCCCCAGATCGTCGGAAATTTCCTGCATGGCCTGCAAGGCCAGATCGCAGAATTCGCTGATTTCCAGGCCGATGAGCTCGCATTCGCGGATAATCTCCCGGTCGGCGCCTTTGGCAAAGGCCTTTTCCTTGAACCGCTTGCGGACCGATTTCTGCTTGACCGAAGCGAGTTTTTTGTCCGGGTGGACCAGGGCCGCAGCTGTCACCAGACCGGTCACCGTCTCGCCGGCGGCAAGGGCATGATGAAAAACGGTGTGACGCTTGAGGCCGTGTGCCTTTTCGTTGTGCATCCGGACCGCATCGATGATTTCTCCATCAATGCCATGCTCTTCCAGAACCAGGACCGTTTCCGTGGTATGCACCGCCAGGTCGGGTTGGTGTTCCACGTCAAGGTCATGGAGCAGTCCGGCAAGCCCCCACTTGTCTTCATTTTCCTGCAGCCTCCGGGCAAGTGCCCGCATAACCGCCTCGGCGGCCAGGCAGTGTTTGATCATATTCGGATTGGCGATGTATCCGTTGAGCAGGGCAAGGGCCTCATCCCTGCTGATGCCGAATTGTTCGTAGTTCATGGGAATTTCCGTTTGCCGATTGGATGATCCGGGTTGTCTTTCAACGTTCCAACATACCATTGATCAGCCGGCCCGGCAAGCGTGCCGGTCAGCCGGCTACGCCGGGTACAGGGTGCAAGGTGGGATGTAAAGCTGGTCAAAAGATCTTCTGGACCACGCAAAAGAATTCAGTCTTCGGTTTTCCAGACGGCAAGAGCTTCCCTGTACACTTTGCCGCGCGGCAGGTTGAGGTCTTCGCTGATTCTTCCAACGGCATCCTTCAAACTCATGCCGGGTTGCTTTTTATACCATGAAAGGAGTTCGCGTAAATTATCGGGGGGTTGTTCGTTCGACTCGCCGGGCGGAAAAATAATAAAGACCAGTTCGCCGCGTATGCTGTCCCCGATCTGCGTGAGAATTTCGCTCAACCTCCCCCGGAAGCAGTTTTCATGGAGTTTGGTCAGCTCCTTGAAGAGCATGGCCCTGCGGTCGCCGAAAACCGCCTGGCAGAGCTTCAAGGAGCTTGCGATGCGGCGCGGCGATTCATAGAAAACGAGAGGATAGGGGAGGGTGGCCAGACGTTGGAAGAATTTCTCCCGCATCCCTTTTTTAACCGGGGGAAAGCCGCCGAAAAAGAACCCGTTCGTTTCCAGTCCGGCAACGGAGACGGCCGCGGTCAGTGCGGAAGGACCCGGAACAGGGATGACCGGTATATCCGCCGCCCTGGCTTCGCGAATCAGGACGGCGCCGGGATCGGACAGGGAAGGGGTGCCGGCATCCGTGACCAGGGCGATATCCAGCCCGTTCTGCAGTTTTTTCAGCAGCCGGGCGGTCTTCAGTTGCTCCTTTTCCCGGTAATAGCTGGTGAGCGGGGTAGAGATGCCAAGGTGGCTGAGCAGTTTGACGGTATGCCTGGTATCTTCACAGGCAATCAGGGAGACATTTTCAAGAACCCGTCTGGCCCGAAGCGTGATGTCCTCAAGGTTGCCGATGGGTGTGGCAACAACATACAGTCTGCCGGAAGTGATGTTTTCGTTCACGTGTTTTGCTGGTCCGTTCTCCATTGTGTCAACTGCAGAAGGTGTCCGGTCGGGGACGGACGGGAGATTTCTCAATGTATTCTGGATACAGGCAGGATGAAACTCTTTCCCAGCGGGCGGCAATCAATTTTGCACTCCGAATAATATTTCGTACCATCTTTTACCTACCGACTCAAACAATAAAAACAGGAAAAGGGGAGGGGGAGCAGGAAGCGGGAGGGGAAAGCGGAAAGGAAGTTTGCAGCTTCGCTGTCGGCGAAACTTGGTGCCCTTTCCCCACATCCCGCGCCCTTCCCCCCGGCGCAGCCGGGAAACTCCAGACTGCCGACTGCCGACTGCCGACTCCCCGGCGCAGCCGGGGCATTCCTGCCGGGCAAAAAAAAGCCCCCATG
>JALHJD010000420.1 GCA_022837185.1 Desulfobacteraceae bacterium | reverse complement strand
CGGGGATACACCATCCGGGGCAGGAATTACCGGAAGCGGTTCGGGGAGATAGATATCATTGCCGCCATCGGCGATACGTTGGTTTTTGTCGAGGTCAAGACCAGGACCTCCACCTATTGCGGCATGCCCTTTGAAGCGGTTGATTACAGGAAACGCCGGCGCATGGTCAAAGCCGCCCTTGATTATCTCAGTTCCCACCGGCTGGTCGACCGGCCGGCCAGGCTTGACGTGATCGGTGTGCTGCTCTCTCCGGGCCGGCCGCCGGAGATCGATCACATCATCAACGCCTTTGATCTGGACGGATAGGGGGAATACTCCGTGGAACAGGTGCTCGGCATAACCATGGGCTGCCCGGTGGGAATCGGCCCGGAAATCATTCTCAAATTTTTTGCCGATTCTCCGAAGAAAGACGGCTTTCTGCCCGTGGTGCTCGGAGACACCGGTGTTCTGCGCCGGACAGCCTCAGAACTCGGCCTGGCCGTAGAAATCGTTGCCTGGGAACCGGGCCGATCGATGCCGCCCGGTTCGATCCCGGTCCGCGACCTCTCCGCCCTCCCCCTTGACAGGTTGCGCTGGGGCAGCCCTGACGCCGAAACCGGCAGGGCGATGGCCCGGTATATCGAGGAGGGAGTAAGGATGATCCTGGCCGGCGAACTGGCCGGAATCGTTACCTGCCCGATCACCAAGAAAGCTCTGCATCTGGCCGGCTATCCCTACCCCGGTCATACGGAAATGCTGGCAGATCTGTGCGGAGCAGGGCAGTACATCATGATGCTGGCCGGCAGCCGCCTGCGCGTGGCACTGGTGACGATCCACGAACCTCTCCGCCGGGTCCCGGAATTACTCACCGAAGAGAAGATCGGGCAATGCATTGCAATGACCGCCAGGGCCCTGGCGGTCGATTTCGGGATAAGCAGACCGCGAATAGCCGTGGCCGCGTTGAATCCGCACGGGGGAGAGCAGGGCATGTTCGGCCGGGAAGAACAGGACATGATTGCCCCCGCGGTGCGGCGCAGCTCCGGCGAATACGTGGCGAGCGGCCCCTGGCCTCCGGATACCGTTTTTTACCGGGCCGCGGCCGGAGAATGTGATGCCGTGATCGCCATGTACCATGACCAGGGATTGATCCCCTTCAAACTCCTTCATTTCCGGGACGGAGTCAATGTCACCCTTGGCCTGCCCATTGTCAGAACCTCCGTGGATCACGGGACAGCTTACGATATCGCCGGCCAGGGGAAAGCGGACTGTTCAAGCCTGCAGGCTGCCTTCGCCCTTGCCACCCGGATAGTCCGCAACAGAAAACAAAGAGGGAGTTGATGAACGGCGGAAACAGAGGTATTCTGATTGCCATGGAAGGAATAGACGGAACCGGCAAATCAACTCAGCTCGCTCTGCTGGGCCGGTATTTGCGCGGCAGGGGTTTTCCGGTCATCGAAACCCGTGAACCCACCAACGGTCCTTACGGGC
>JALHJD010000088.1 GCA_022837185.1 Desulfobacteraceae bacterium | reverse complement strand
GGGGACACCTCCTACGTTCTCGGTTTATGGGTTTTGCTATCTTTAGCAAATTACCGAGCTATGAGGGTCCCCTTTTTTTGCTTATTATAACTGACTACGGAAATGTGTCCGGTTATCGCCGGGAGTGGCAGTCGGCAGTCTGGAGTTTGAAGCCTGGCGGCTTGCCGATGCTGATGAAAAGGCTGGAAGAGTTTCGATTTCGATCCCGATAGGGCTTTCGATGAGCTATTTCCTGCGCCGGGTTGATGGAATTCGTCCCCCTGGGATCGGGATCGAATTCTGATCGCACCTCGTAGGTTGGAGTGATCCCTGTGAACCCCAACAATTTCAGATGGTTATGTCGGAGTTCGCCAACTCGGCCAAACCTTGCTGCGGTTTTCCGCATGGGCGGAAGGGTTGGGAAGATCCCTTCAACCCGCAGACCCGCAAAACACCTATTTGTCGTCTTTTTTAATGGGGCAGGGCTCGCCGGCTTCGGCAAAGGCGGTGCATGCCAGGTCGACTTCGACGGATTTCAACTCCGGTTTGACCCGGTCCGACTCGGCCACGGATTCTTTCTCCTGCCCTTCTCCGATGGGGCAGGGCTCACTGGCCTCGGCAAAGGCGGTGCAGGCCAGGTCGTCTGCAATGTTTTCCTTGAAGGATTTTTTTCCGTCTTCCATCATGACCTCCTGTTGCGCTGACCATTGAGTACCACCTTGTAGGATATACTATAATGCATCTCGTGCAAAAGCCAACAAAACCGCGATGATTTTGCCTGCACGCCGCCCGTCGCCGTACTGTGGCCGGAAACCCGAACCAGTAGGACCTTCCGCGCCGGGGCAGAGGGAGGTTGGGATGAGCCCCGCGAACCCCAACAATTCAGTACGGTTACGTTGGGCTTCGCTGGCTCGCCCCAACACGGAAACAGAGCATACTGCAAGATCGGTCTTACAAGGCAGAAGAAGTCAACTTAGTCAATAGCGTCCCTCGTAGGCAGAACAAATGAGAAGGACGTGCCTGTGTGGGGTGAGCTGCTGACCCAGATGCGGCCCCCGTGGGCTTCAATGATGGTCCGGGCAATGGCCAGTCCGAGACCCGAACCGGAGGAATCCCTGCTTCCCCTGAAAAATGCGTCGAATATATGGGGCAGATGTTTCTCCGGAATGCCGATGCCGGTGTCGGCCACATGGACGACAACATTTTTTTTCCGGCGGCACAGTTCGACCCTGACCTTGCCGTCGGCATCGGTGTATTTGAGGGCATTGCCCAGCAGGTTGTTCATGACCCTGTCCAGCATCATCGGGTCGGCATGGATCATGACCGGTCCGTTCTCGGGAGGAATATAGGAGATTTCAATGTTTTTGTTATCGGCCTCGACCCGCACCGAATCAATGACCCGCCTGATTTTCTCTTTCAGGTCGAAGTATTCAAAGGCGGGTTTATATTCCTTGGATTCATATTTCGAAAAATCGAGAAAATCCATGACCAGCCGTTCCACCCGCTGCAGATTGTCCTGCATGATCGACAGATATTCCCCCTGCCTGGGCGACAATTCTCCGGCCTTGCCGGCAAGCAGCCTGGAAATGAGGCCGCCCGAGGTCAACACGGGATTTTTCATGTCATGGGCGAACATTTGAAGGATGTTTTTCCGTTCCCTTTCCAGTTTCTTGATCGCGGTGACATCGCGGAAGAGTTCAACGCCGCCGAGAAAAGTACCGGCATCATCGATGAGGGGAAAGCTTGTCACCGAAAGAATTGCCCTGCCGCCGTTTTTTCGAATTATGGAAGACTCCGTTTCAACGGTATTTTCGTGATGGCGGAGTGAAAGGTGCAGCAGGGGGCACCCTGCGTTGTCGGCAGTGCCGTGGAGAATCTGGTAATGGGATTTTCCCATGACTTCGTCGCTGGAATAACCGGTAATCCGTTCGGCGGCGGCATTGAAATCAACAATGAGTCCTTCCCGGTCCACTATCGAGAATCCGACGGGAAGGTTGTTTTTGATGATGGTGTACACTTTGACCTGGTCCAGGCCCAGGGACGAATTCATTGCACTTCCTTCCGGCAATTTTTCATGGAAGTCCACCAGATCCCGTTGCCGAGCGATCCGGGCAAGCGGCGGACCTGACTGTTTTTGGCTCTTTCTCTCTCGGATTATACGAATGATTCCAGGGGAAAGTCAAACAGGACGGCCCGATCCGGGCCGCGGGGAGGAGGACGAAGACCATTGACCTTCAAGGCCCGGCCGGAAGTTCCGCTCCCCGGCGCAGGGTGACGAGGCTGATTTCGCCTTGACAGTTGAAGCGGAGAGGAACGCCCGAAGAGCCGACGCCGCGGCTCGTATAGCCGGTCATGCCCCGGTATTTCCATCTGCCCGAAGCGGTAAAACGGGGGGCACGGCTGTTGGTAAAGATCGGACCGCGGCCGGGCAGGCAGATCTGGCCGCCATGGGTATGGCCGCAGAGATAGAGCTGAACGGCGTAGTCGGCTGCCTCCCTGTAGGCTTCCGGGGAATGGGCCAGCAGGATCTTGAAGTCCGCGGCCGGAACGTCGCGGAGCGCCTGCCTCACATCGTGCACCTTGTAGTAATGCGGATCGTCGACCCCGACGATCCAGATTTTCGCGTTGTTGCGGCGGATGTCCCAGGCTTCGTTGATGAGCATGATGAGGCCCGTTTCCTCAAAATCCGGCGACATCTCTATGCAGTCATGATTGCCCAGGACCCCGAGTATGCCGTGCACGGACCGGATATGGGGAGTCAGGCATCTTAGGCGGCGCAGGCACGGGGCCATCGGGCCGTAGGTTTCCATGCGGATGTCGCCGCCGAAAAGGCAGAGGTCTACCTCGAGGTTGCGGATATGGTCGACGATCCGCTGAGTCAATCCTTCCTGGCCGTCCAGATGGAGATCGGTGAGCAGCAGAAGGCGAAATCCGTCAAATTCCTCCGGCAGATCGGGGAAGCGGAAGGTCTGCTCAACCACCTCTATTTCCAGGGCGTTTCGCATGCCTGCTTTCCGCAGCCCCGTCAGTCTGAATATCCAGGCGTACAGCACCCGGTAGGAAAGGAAACTGGTCAGGTTGAACAGCACCTGCCAGCGGGCGAGGGGAACATGGCATGAGCGCCAGGCCCGAAAGCGGACGGTGGAGCGGATCAAGCGCGGATAGTTTTTCGGGGAGGGGCGATAGGTGATGAAACTCCATATGGCCGCGCCCAGCAGAGCGAAAGGTATGAAACAGCCGAGAACGGCAAGGAGCTGCCACAGGGCCAGATCGAGGTGGAAAAAAAAGAAGCAGGCGGGAAAAAGGGCCTCGAATATCTGGTCCAGAACAACGACGTTGGCGCCGCTCCCCAGGCTGAAGCGCCGCTTGATGAAACTTGAGAGGAGGTCGCCGGTCATGGCCAGGACCGCTGCGGCTGCCGTGGCCCACCAGGGCATGTTGAACAGGTGGAAAACCGCCGTTCCACCAATGATGCTGGTCAGCACCCCCCGGACGGTTTTGTGCGGTCCGAAAACGGGCCGGCCGTCCAGCCACAGCCTGCCGCCGTCAAGGGGCCGGCTGAAGCGGTCCTTGCAGATCAGGCTGGCAAGGGGAGGGAGGAGATTGACCCAGATGATGAACGCTGTAAGGAGTAGAACGGTCTGCACACCTTCTCACTTTCCAGGAAACCGTTGCCTGTCATGGAACAAGGTCCCCGGGCAGGTCCTCAGTGGAGTGTTTCCCTGTTGTACTCACCGAAGCCTTTCTTCCGGTTATTGGTGATCTCCGGTTCCTTGGTGCGAATGATCAGCGCCGGGTAGCCAAGGGTATTTTCGACCTGGCGGAAAAATTCAGCGGAAGGCCTGATTTTCAGGTCTTTCAGTATTTCGACGTCGACCTCGCCCCGGCCGTCAAATTGCAGGGTCAGGCGCACCGGACAGGCGCCGTGGTGGTGGTACAGCATTTCCTTGAGCTGCTCCAGGTGGTGCCTGGACGTCTGCCGGGCCCGCACGTGGATAATCACTTCCCGGGTATACTTTTCCAGGGCGGCGGGCAGCAGCTCAAGGGATTCGGCAATGATCTTGGCCCCGCGCTCGCCGTGCTGCACCCGGCCGAGGACGACGACCGGCTCCTCGGTGTCGAGCAGGTGGGAGCACTGGGCAAAGACGCCGGGGAAGATGATGATTTCGACGCTCGAGGTCATGTCTTCGAGCACGGCAAAGGCCATCCGTTCGCCTTTTTTTGACTTGAGCTCACGATAATTCTGGACAAGGCCCCCCAGCCGGACAGCCTGTCCCTCAATGCATTGGTCGAGCCGTTCAATGTCCGTGTCGGCCACGATCCGCAGTTCCTTGATGATCCCTTCCAGGGGGTGGCCGGTCAGGAAGAAGCCGAGGGTTTCCTTTTCCAGGGAGAGTTTTTTCAATTTCGGCCATTCCGGGATATCGGGAAGCTGTACATCGCCTGGAGAAAAACCCTCCTCACCGGCGCCGAGGGCAAACAGGCTCATCTGGCCGCTCAGCCGGTCCCGCTGGGCCGCCTTTGCTTTCTCCAGCGCCTCGTCCAGGGCCATCATCAGCTGGGACCTGCGGCAGTTCATGGAATCGAAGGCGCCGGCCTTGATCAGGCTCTCAATGACCTTGCGGTTGACGCGGCTGGAGTCGATGCGGCCGCAGAAGTCGCTCAGGGACGTATACTGGCCGTTGCTTTCCCGCTCCTCGATGATGGATGCCAGGGCCGAGGTGCCGACGTTTTTCACGGCGGCCAAGCCGAAGCGGATGCGGTCGTTGACGACCGTGAAATCCTGAAACGACTCGTTGATGTCCGGGGGCAGCACGGCGATGTTGTGCTGCCTGCATTCATTGATGTATTTGACGACCTTGTCGGTATTGTCTTTGTCGCAGGAAAGCAGGGCCGCCATGTACTGGGCGGGGTAGTGCGCCTTCAGGTAGGCCGTCTGGTAGGAGACCAGGGCGTAGGCGGCGCTGTGGGACTTGTTGAAACCGTAGCCCGCGAATTTGGCCATCAGGTCGAAGATATAGGTTGCCTTCTTCTCGGGGATGCCGTTGCGCAGGGCCCCGGCCATGAATTTTTCCCGCTCTTTTTCCATGACCTCGGGAATCTTCTTGCCCATGGCCCTGCGCAGGATGTCGGCGTCCCCCAGGCTGTAGCCGGCCAGGACATTGGCTATTTTCATGACCTGCTCCTGGTAGACGATGACCCCGTACGTTTCCTCCAGGATCTCCTTGAGCTGCGGCAGCGGGTACTCGGGCGGCCGGCGTCCGTGCTTGGTTTCGACAAAGGTGTCCACCATGCCGCTGTCCAGCGGGCCGGGGCGATAGAGGGCCACCAGCGCGATGAGGTCGGTGAACAGCTCGGGCTGCATTTTTTTGAGCAGGTTGCGCATGCCGTCGCTTTCGAGCTGGAAGACGCCGAGGCTGTCGGCCCGGCACAGCAGGTGGTAGGTCTTGGGGTCATCCATGGGAATGGAATCCAGCTGGATGTCCGTCCCGATGTCCTGGCGGATGAGCTTCAGGGCGCGGTCGATGACGGTCAGTGTTTTGAGGCCGAGAAAATCGAATTTGATCAATCCGGTTTTTTCGGTGTACTTCATGTCGTACTGGGTCAGCACCTCCCTGTTCTGACCGATGCAGAGGGGCAGGTAGTCGATCATGGGCGTCGGGGAGATGACCACTCCGGCCGCGTGGATTGTCTTGTGGCGGCTCAGGCCTTCCAGGGTTCTGGCGATCTGCAGCAGCTGCCTGATGTCATCCTCCTTCATCGCCTCCCGCAGGCGCGGCTCCTTGTCAATGGCCATGTCGAGGGTGATTTTCAACTCCTCCGGGACGAGCTTGGCAATGCGGTCGACCTTGGGCAGCGGTATCTCGAGCACCCGTCCGACGTCGCGGATGGCAGCCCTGGCCTTCATCGAACCGTAGGCAACGATCTGGGCCACATGCTCATCACCGCCGTACTTGGACCGCACATAGCTGATGACTTCATCCCGGCGGTCCTTGCAGAAATCGACGTCAAAGTCGGGCATGGACATGCGCTCGACATTGAGAAACCGTTCAAACAGCAGCCCGTAGGGGATGGGATCGATATCGGTGATCTGCATGCAGTAGGCGGCCAGGCTGCCGGCCCCCGAACCCCGCCCGGGACCGACCGGTATCTGCTGCTCCTTTGCCCAGTTGATGAAATCGGCGACAATCAGGAAGTAGCCGGCGAAACCCATTTTCTGGATAACGTCGATTTCCAGGGTCAGGCGGTCGCGGTAGATTTTCAGGTCGTCCGGGTTGAGGACGCCGAGCTGCTGCTTATGCGCCATTCTGCGGGCCAGCCCCTCCTCACAGGTCTTGGCGAACAGAGATTCCAGGGTCTCCCCGGCGGGAACGGGAAAATTGGGAAAGTAGTGTCTGCCGAATTCCAGCTCCAGGTTGCAGCGCTCGGCAACCTCGAGGGTGTTGGCCAGGGCCTCGGGGCAGTAGCTGAACTGCCGGGCCATATCCGCCGGCGATTTGAAATAGAGTTCATCGGTTGAAAAGCGGAACCGCCTGGTGTCGGAGATGGTTTTGCCGGTCTGGATGCAGAGGAGCACCTCGTGGGCAAACGATTCGTCCCGGTTCAGGTAATGGCAGTCGTTGGTGCCGACGACCTTGATGCCCAGTTCCTTGCCCAATTCGAGCAGGCCCTGGTTGACAATCTTCTGCTCGGCAATGCCGTTTTCCTGGAGTTCGAGGTAGAGCCGGTCGCCGAAGATCCCGCGCAGCTCCAGGGCCTTTTTCACGGCTCCTTCCCGGTCGTTATGGGCCAGCCGCCAGGGGATTTCGCCATGCAGGCAGGCGGTCAGGACGATCAGCCCCTCCTGATGTTCGGCCAGCAGCTGATAGTCGATGCGGGGCCGGTAATAAAAGCCCTCTGTCTGGGCGGCCGAGGCCAGTTTCAGCAGGTTGCGGTACCCGGTCGAGTCCATGGCCAGCAGAACGATATGGAAATTATGGCCGGCCTTCTGGTCTTTTTTGAACCTGCTTTTGGCCGCCACATAAAATTCGCAGCCGATAATCGGCTTGATGCCGGCTTTTCTGGCCTTGTCATAAAATTCAAGGGCGCCGAACATGGCTCCATGGTCGGTCAGCGCCACGGCGCCCATATTGAACTCCCGGCAGCGGGCGAGCAGGTCGTCTATGCGGATGGCGCCGTCAAGCATGGAATAGTGCGAATGCACATGGAGATGCACCATCGGCGCGGCGTTCGGTTCAGTCATCTTTCCCGGTCAATGTTGCAAGGGTTGTGGAAGGGTTCATTGCGCCAGCCCCCGGGTCCCTTCCAGCAGGGCCTCGTCGAGGTTGGCGCCCTGCAGGTCGGCCCCGGTCAGGTCAGCCTGGATCAGGTTGGCGCCCTGGAGATTGGCGCTTTGGAGGTTGCAGTTGCGCAGGTCGGCGCCGGGCAGATTGGCATAGGACAGGTTGGCGCCGGCAAGATTGGCGCCCTGCAGGTCCGCCCTCCTCAGGTTCGCCATGCTGAGATCGGCGCCGGCAAGGTTCGCGCCCTGGAGCCTGGCCCCGACCAGGTCGGCTTTTTTGAGGTTTGTGCCGGCGAGATTGCAGCCGGGGCAGTCCCTGGCCATCCATTTGACGGTCGATTTCAGCTCGCTTTCCGAGGCGCCTGCAGGCTGCCCTTCCTCGATGAGCACGGGCTCGTCCCCGGGGGCGGAAGCCGGGGCGCGCTCTTCTCCGGGGGGCGGGGTGGATGCGGTCTGCCCGTCCTCCGGTGAACGGCGGATGCTTTTCCGCTCTTTTTTCGGCAGGGCGACGTATTGCTTCTTGTGGTCTCCGGGGAAGAAGTCGGCCCTGAAGTCGATGACCCCGGCGGAGTTGGCCAGATAGTAGCGCTGATCGTCGGCATACACCGCAAAGCAGCGCAGATCGCCGCGCCAGCCCCATTTAAGGCGCATGCAGAGTTCCCCGGTATCGGCCACGTCCCATCTGCCATTGTCCCTGTTGCCGGCGATATCGTATCCGAACAGGGTGCCGGAGGGGTCGTAGTAGTAGTAGGTCTCTTCATTGAAGGACCGGAGAAAAAGCGTGTTGGATTCGACGAGCTCGAGCACCTCGGCCGGTTCCAGCAGCCTGGCGTTCCTCTTCCGTTCGATCTGCTTGACGGTGAGCGGACCGCAGGCCGCCAGCAGCAGAAGGGTCATGAGAACCGCGCTGGCGCGACAATAGATGGCCCGACGTGCAGGTCTATGATGATTCATATGTTAAATCAAGGGGTTGTCAGTGTAAGGGGATGTCCCGGGTTTCGGGGTATTGTAGCACGAACAGAACGAGATTCATATCCTTTTTCCCGGTCGGGGCGCGGACGGTTGCCCCGCCGTCCTTCTCAGTCCAGCCCTTCAAAGAGCTTCAATTCCTCGATATTGCGCAGGGAAAGCCAGAGGTCGCTTTCACTGTGCGGTTCCAGGGTGATGAGCGGCGATATCCGTTGGCTGCGGAGAAAATCGAAAAATTCCCTGAAGTTGAATATTCCCAGACCGATGGCGATATGTTCGTCCCGCCGGCCCCTGTTGTCATGGAGGTGGATCTGGCGGAGACGGGGAAGCAGCGCATCCGTCCAGGTCTGCCAGGAAGATCCGGCATAGGCGGTCAGATGTCCGACGTCGAGACAGAAACCGGGGCCGGAGGACTGCAGCCGTTCAAAAAGCAGCTGATGGACGCGGGGTTCGGTTTCATAGGTGTTTTCAAACATGACCGGCGTATTGCTCCGCCGGGCGAGTTCCAGGAGGCCGGTCCAGGTTTCCTCTGAAATACGCAGCCATTCCTCGAACTTGTAGGAGTGCTTGTTGTCATCATAGCCGAGATGACAGACGATCGAGCGGGGTTGGAAAATCGCGCTCAGGGCAAAGGCCCGGCGCAATTTTTCCCGTGTCACCGCCAGTATTTTCGGATCCAGACCGCCCGGCGCCAGGTCAAAGAACGGGGCGTGGAGCGTGCACTGGAGCCCGGCGGTCCGCAGCGAATCGGCCACCGCCTGAAATTCATCCTCTCCGGCGGTCCACAGGCAGTCGCCCTCCAGGCTGATCTCCGGGCGAAGCCTGTTGCTGATGAACACGTCCAGCAGCCCCTGCCGCAGCAGCCCGAAAGGGGCGTTGATGAAGCATCGGTCGATTATGCGGGCATATGTTGCAGCGGGGTTGTCGTTCATGTTTTTCCCGGGGTCAGGGAGGAGACAGCCGGCCCGACATGTCTTTGCCGGCGGCTATCGTGGACCGCTACGTCAGGCACTGCCAGATCTTGTCATCGGTTTCCAGGGCGAAAAAAGTTTTCATGACCTGGAACAGGTGCCAGCCGTCATCCCGTCCGGCCAGTTCCCTGATCGAATGCATCGCCAGGGTGGCAATGCCGACGTCCACGGTCTGCACACCTATCTCCCCCGCTGTGACCGGGCCCAGGGTTGAACCGCCGGCCAGGTCGCTGCGCATGACAAATTCCTGCACGGGCACACCGGCTCTGCCGGACAGGATTTTGAAAAAGGAGGCGGACCTGCTTGTTGTGGCGTAGCGGTGGTTGGCGCTGTATTTGATGACCGGGCCGCCGTTCATCGCCGGGAGGTGTCCCTTGTCATGGCGGTCGGCGAAATTGGGATGCACGGCATGGGCATTGTCCGCCGAGATGAACAGCGACCGGCTGACGCAGCGGTGCCTCCTCTCGTGGTCAGGGATCAGCCGTTCCAGGATGGACCGGAGAAAAGGGCCCCGGGCGCCGCCGGAGGACAGGCTGCCGATCTCTTCGTGGTCGTTGAGGACCACCAGGCAGTTGCAGTCGCTTTCCGCCTCGATCAACCCCCGGATCAGGGTGTAGCAGGAGAGCAGGTTGTCAAGCCGCGCCCCGGTTATGAATTCGTTGTTCAGGCCGAGACGCGCGGGAGGCTGCCAGTCGTACAGGAACAGTTCATGGGCGAGGATCTCCGGCTCGGAGATTCCTTCATGCTCCCGGGTCAACTGCTGCGCAAGGATACCCTTCCAGTCGGGGGGGGCGCCGCCGTCGGCCGGCCC
>JALHJD010000419.1 GCA_022837185.1 Desulfobacteraceae bacterium | reverse complement strand
ACTGAAAACAGCCGACTACACGACGGTACTGGCGGCGGCGGTTTTTGTATTTTAGAAAAGGCCGGCAAAAAGGAGACCAACATGAATTCAGCCAATCGCGGAGGAAGAGGCCAGGGCCAGGGTATGGGCCAGGGCCGCGGCGGCGGACGGGGACGCGGCGGCGGTCCGACGGCCGGCGGCGCGGGAGGAACGTGCCGCTGCCCCAACTGCGGCCACAGCCAGCCGCATGAACGCGGCGTGCCCTGCACGCAGGTTCAGTGCCCGAAGTGCAAGACTGCGATGGTTCGGGAATAGATCAACAATCGCATGAAAGGAGGGTTTTTACCATGCCAAGAGGAGATTCAACAGGCCCCATGGGGGCGGGACCTATGACAGGTCGTCAGGCGGGATATTGCGCCGGTTACAATATGCCTGGTTTTTTAAATACTGCCGGAAGACGCGGTATGGGAATGGGTTTGGGACGTGGAGCTAATGCAGGATGGCACGGCGGCGGACTAAGACGGCGTAATCGCTTTTTTGCCGCTGGCGTGCCCGGCAGAGCCTGGCTTGGAGGACCTGCGACGCCATTTCATCAAGCCGATCCGGAAATGGAAAAGCAGGCACTTAAAAGTCAGGCTGAATATCTGCAATCCGAAATGGACGCGATCAAAAAACGCCTCGGCGAGTTGAATGCAAAAGCCCAGGCAAAATAATTCCCGCGATCCGGAAATTCAAAAAGGCATGGCACTGCTCATCCATGCCCGGCGGTGGCGGTGTGTTTCACTCAAGCTTCGCACTGCCGCCGTCACTTGCCGGATAAAATAACTATTGGCGGAATTCATGGACACAGGCGCGGATTTTATCCGCGCCAGGATGGCGGTGGCGCGTCTCCAGCCGCTTCGCGCTGCCGCCGCCGATTTCTAATCCCGCTCACGCGGGAGGAGTGTTGGTTTTCCGCAACTTGCGCTGAGATGGTTGATTCAGATTGATGGACTTTAAATCATTCTCCCAAGAGTTCATATGAGGCGCTGAAATTGAAAAAAATTGGGATTATCATCTGCGCCCGCTACAGCCATTGCGGCGGCGGGAAATGTTTCAGAGCTTTGCGCGAACGCCACGGCGGCTTCGCCCGCTATGCTCCGGAGGAAATAGTGGAAATTGTCGGATATTCGACCTGCGGAGGCTGTCCGGGCGGCAACGTGGAATACGTTCCGGGTGAATTCTTGAAAAACGGCTGCGACGTCGTTCATCTGGCCACCGGCCTGGTGGTCGGATACCCGCCCTGTCCGCGGCTTGGGCAGTTTATGGTTTTCATTCAGGAGCAGTTTTCTCTGCCCGTAGTGGTCGGAACGCATCCGATCCCGTTGAAGTACCTGGAATCCCACAGCAGGCTTCCCTTCTGGAAGCAGGCGAAAATGGATCGGGTGGCCGCTGATCTCCTGAAGGAGTCCCGCGAGCTGATGGAATCTTACAATTAACGATTGAGGAAG
>JALHJD010000087.1 GCA_022837185.1 Desulfobacteraceae bacterium | reverse complement strand
CGGCAAGGATATCCGGGGACTCATCCGCCAGCATCAGTTTGAAAAGGTGGAGCTGGTCAAGTTCACGACCCCGGAAACATCGCACCGGGAACTCGAGTCACTGCTGGCCGATGCCGAGGAGGTCCTGCGGCTGCTCCGGCTGCCGTACCGGGTTGTCACCCTCTGCACGGGCGACCTGGGCTTTTCTGCCACCAAGACCTATGATATCGAGGTGTGGCTGCCGGGCCAGAATACCTACCGGGAGATCTCATCCTGCTCCAATTTTCTCGACTTTCAGGCCCGCCGCATGGGTATCCGCTACCGGCCGGAGGGAGAGAAGAAAAGCCGGCTGGTTCACACCCTGAACGGCAGCGGCCTGGCCGTTGGCCGCACCCTGGTGGCAATACTGGAAAACTACCAGCAGGAGGACGGCACCGTCGCCCTGCCCGAGGTGCTGCAGCCCTATTTTACCGACCGTTTCTGAAAAGGCGCCCGTCCCCCCGTTCAGGCTGGCCGGCGCCGGACACCTGTTTATTCCGGATTTCCTAAGCCCTCGACATCCTTTCGTATTTTCAGAATATCTGCTTCATCTACAACCAGGGAGCCGGCAGCCGCGTTCTCGCTGCTGTGCGCGGCCTTCCTGGCCCCGCACAGGGCAAAGGTGATGCCCGGCTGGGCGATGGTCCAGGCGATCACCAGCTGCGACAGGGTGCAGCCGTATTTTTCGGTCAGCCCTTTCCAGCCGGCCAGCATGTCCAGGACCCGGCGCCGGTTCTCCGGCTTGAACCACGGAATATTGCCCCGGTACTCGCCGGGTGCGACGGCATAATCCATGCCTATCCGGCCGGTGAGCAGGCCCTGCTCCAGCGGGGAGTAGACCAGGGTGCTGATCGAGTGCTCCATGCAGTAGGGCAGGAGGTCCCGCTCGATCTGCCGGTCAAGCATGCTGTACCTGGGCTGGATCGCGTCCAGGACCCCGGCGGCCTGGTATTGCCGGATGTGACCGATATCGACATTGGAGGCGCCGATGGCCCGGATTTTTCCCTCCTCCTTCAGCCTGACCAGGCACTCCATGGTCTCGGCGATGGGGTCCTTGTCCGGTTCCGTCGTCTGCCAGTGGGTCTGGTACAAATCGATGCAGTCGGTGCCCAGACGGCGCAGGCTGTCCTCGATTTCCCGGCGGATGGCGTCCGGCCGCAGCAGCCGTCGGACCGTGTGTCCCTCCAGTTCAAAAAATACCGGTCCCCGCTGATCATGCCACCACAGGCCGCATTTCGTCGCCAGCACCACCTGGTCCCGCCGGCCCGCTATCGCCTTGCCGACGACTTCTTCACTCCGTCCCCAGCCGTATACCGGGGCGGTATCGATCAGATTGATCCCGCCGTCCAGGGCGGCATGGATGGCCCTGATCGACTCGTCGTCGTCCGTTTTCCCCCACCAGGTCCCGCCGCCGATCGCCCATGCGCCAAAGGCAACGACCGAGGCTTCGATGTCCGTGGTGCCGATTCTGCGTTTTTTCATCCGGTTTTTCCTCCCTGATGTCAAGTTGCCAATGGATCAGTGCTCCTCCCTCCTGCCCTCGCAAGGGGCTGAGCGCTTTTTTCCCCTGCAGGCGAAACGTGAACCGCCTGCTTCATCCCGCGGAGGCGAAATGATACGAGTACAATACATGGTTTTCCAGGCAAGTCAAACCACTGATGTCATCAGCGGAAGGTCCAGGGGATGACAATTTACATCCCGCCGGAAATGTGTTATTTTTTGTACCGGTTATCTTCACCCTTTCCTGTCCAACCGAGAGTCGATTATGCATTTCCTTGCCCTCCTGCGGGTCGCGGGCGGCGGATACCTTCTTTTCATCCTGGCGGTATGCTCCGTATTTCTCCTCTATCCGGCACAGGAGATTTTGGCCGAAACGAACAACGGCAGGCTGAACGGGCCCCTCGCCCCCGGCGGCTACGTCCATTCTTTTGCCCTCAGTCCGGACGACCGCCATGTCGTGTACAGGGCAAACCAGGAAGCGGAGAATACCGTTGAGCTCTATGCCGTCCACCTGGGCAGCGGTTCGGTTGTCCGGCTCAACCAACCGCCCGCTCCGGGAGGGAATGTGGACGCATTTTTCATCAGCCCGGACAGCAGCCGCGTCGTCTACAGGGCCGATCAGGAAAGGAATGAAGTTGACGAACTCTATTCCGTCCCCATCGGCGGCGGAACGGTGACCCGGCTGAACGATCCCCTGCCCGCCGGCAGCAATGTGGCGGCCGACATCGTCATCAGTCCCGACTCAGGCAGAGTGGTATATCTGGCCGACCAGCGGACGGCCGGAGTCTATGAACTCTTTTCCGCCCCCCTGGGCGGCGGAAAAGTGATCAGGCTCAACGACGAACCTGTTGCCGGCGGCAATGTGGATGCTTTCGCCGTCAGCCCGGACAGCTCCCGGGTCGTGTACGTGGCCGATCAACTGATCAACGGCGTGTATGATCTGTTTTCCGTCCCCCTTGACGGCGGCCCGGTGACCAGACTCAACGGTGGATCGGCTGCCGGCGGCAGTGTAGGCTTTTTCGCCGTCAGCCCGGACAGCTCCCGGGTCGTGTTCGCGGCTGACCGGCTGAAGGGGGGAGGCAGCGAACTTTTTTCCGTCCCCCTCGACGGCGGAGCGGCGGCCAGTCTCAATACCAAGCCAGCCGCCGACGGCACGGTGGGATTCTTTACCGTCAGCCCGGACAGTTCCCGGGTGGTGTTCACGGCCGACCATAGAAAGAAAAAGGTCGTCGAGCTGTATTCCGTGCCCATCACCGGTGGCAAGGCGGTCAGACTCAATGATTCCCTCACCCGGGGCGGGAATGTTTCTTCCTTTGCCCTCAGCCCCGACGGCAGCCGCGTCGTGTACAGGGCCGACCAGAAAAAAGATGACGTGGTCGAACTCTATTCCGTGCCCGTCACCGGCGGCAAGGCGGCCAGACTCAATGATTCCCTCACCCGGAGCGGGGATGTGCTTTCCTTTGCCGTCAGCCCCGACAACAGCCGTGTCATATATCTAGCCGACCAGGAAACCGATGCGCTGATCGAGCTGTACGCAGTGGCCATGGGCGGCGGGGCTGTCAAGCTGAACTCTCCCCTGACCCCCGGAGGCAGCGTCAGCTCCTTTGCCGTCAGTCCGGACGGCGGCTCCGTCCTGTACCTGGCGCCCTCCCAGACCGGAGCCGATGAACTCTTTTCCGTCCCTCTCGCCGGCGGCGCGGCAACCAGGGTGAACGGCCCCCTGGCCGCCGGGGGCTTTGTCTACCCCGATTTCGCCGTCAGCGCCGACAGCCGCAGAATCATCTACAGGGCGCATCAGCACACTTCCGGCGTGGCCGAACTGTACGCGCGGCCCACCGCCCCGTCACGGGATTGAAACCGCCCTGGCAGTAAAGGGCGGGGCAGGCCACGCGAAAACGCCTCTTGCCGTGGGGCCTCCCTTATTCCGGTTCCAGGAGCCGGCCTCCTGCATGGGATCGAGACCCGGGTGCGCGGAAACACTCCGCCGTCAGGGGTTTCGCTCCGGGCGCTGAAAAAAAACCACTCCCTCAAAGAAAACAGTATCCAGCCATGCCGATTGACTGAAGATTGGTGCCCGGCAGGGAAAAAAGTCGCCGCACATCTGCAGCAATGCAAATTTCCGCTTTTTGCTCCGGGAATTTGCCTTACCGATTTGAAGAGTATATACTCATTACAATGCAATGAGGAGCCCCACTCATTGACAATCATTCTTCTTTCCATTTTCAGTGAGGTGCTGTTGTGAACAAAATATGCTGGTTCTTCTCTTTTTTCCTGTTGCTTGCCGCCGGGGCCATCCATGCTGAAGTGGGAGTAACCCCCGACAGGATCGTCGTCGGGCAGTCCTGCGCCCTGTCCGGACCATCCCAGGACCTCGGCACCAACCTGCGCGCCGGCATCGAAGCATCCTTTGCCCGGATAAATGACGCCGGGGGAGTAAAAGGACGGAAAATCGTCCTGATCAGCAAAGACGACGGCTATGAACCCGGCGAAGCGATCAGGAACACCCGCGACCTGATTGAAAAAGACAAGGTGTTTCTGCTGATCGGCGGGGTCGGCACCCCGACGGCCCAGGCGGTTGTTCCCCTTGCCGAAAAAGAGCAGGTCCCTTTTATCGGCCCCTTTACCGGCGCCGAATTCCTGCGCAATCCCTTCAAGAAATACGTCATCAATGTCAGGGGAAGTTATTACCAGGAAATGGAACGGCTCGCCCAGTATCTTGTCGACGGGCAGGGGTTGAAAAAAATCGCCTGCTTCTACCAGAATGACGGATATGGCCAGGCCGGCCTGAGCGGCATTGAAATCGCCCTGCGAAAAAGAGGCATGGAACTGGTCGCCACCGGGACGTATGAACGGAATACCGCCGCGGTCAAGAGCGGCCTGCTCAACATCAGGAAGGCCGCTCCCGAGGCCGTGGTCATGGTCGGGGTGTACAAGCCCTGCGCGGAATTCATCAAGCTGGCCAAACAAATAGGCATGACCGACACGGTCTACGCCAACATATCCTTTGTCGGTACCAGTTCCCTGGCCGAGGAGCTTGGCGGAGACGGAGACGGGACGATCATCTCCCAGGTGGTCAGCTTTCCCGACGATCAGAGCGTTCCCCTGGTACAGGAATACCGGGAGGCGCTCGGCAAATATCAACCGGACGTCTCCCCTGATTTTGTCTCCCTGGAAGGATACATGGTGGGCAAATTTTTCGCCATGGCGGCTGAATCCGTCCAGGGCGACCTGACCCGGGAGAACTTTCTCCGCTCCGTCCAGGAAACGGGCGCCTTCGATCTGGGCGGCATTGTCCTGCAGTACGGTCCCGGAGATCATCAGGGCATGGACGAAATCTTCCTGACCATCATTGAGGATGGCCGGATCAAACCTTTGGACATATAGAACAATGAATTTTTTCAGATCAGGACTCAAGTGGAAGCTTTCCCTGGGCTTCATCGTCTGCGCGGCGATCGCCGGTCTTTCCGGCCTGGCGGGATTTGTCTCTCTGGGCAACATCCAGGCCAATCTGAAACAGGCCACCACCGCCATTGATGAAAACATCGAGATGCAGGTCGCGCGGATAAGCCAGACCATGCCGCTGCAGACGTTTGCCGTTGCCATTGTCAATGCCCGGACCGACGACAATCTTGCGGATATCCGGAGTAAACTGGCCGACCACCGCCAGAGCGCCCTCTCCGGTTCCGATGAGGACGCCGGACTGCTCGCGGCGGTGGAGGGGCTCCTGACCCTGAAGACCAGCCAGCTGCAGGCCCTCAAGGACCTGGGGGAACTGAAGAAGGTATACAACTCCCTGATCGCCGAGGTCATCAAATTGACCATCAGCATTGTCGACAATGCCCAGTTCGATGCGGAGATCAAGATATACGAAGCAATCGACGACATAGAGAAAAAAGTCGCCGCGACCAGTGACGCCGCCGCCGTCGGCCGGCAGTTCGAGGAGATTTCCGGTACCGCCGGCCAGGCGATTGCCGCCGTCAAGGCAGCCTCGTCGGTCAAATCACTGTGCAACGAGATGAACGCCCTGGTCAACGAGTCGATAGCCTCGTCGGACGCGGAGTATATCGACTATGTCAGGATCCAGGCCTCGACCCTGCTCCGGAACATCAGCACCGAACTGGAGGTCCTTTCCGCAGATCCGGCGGCGGCGCCCATCGCCGCTCTGCTCGATGATCTGGCCGGCAGCACGGACAGGACCATCAATGCCAAGAAGCTCGTCCTGGCCGAGGAAACCAGGCTCAATGAGGCCTCCTCGCAGATCTGGGAGAGCATGGCGGGCATGCAGGCCGATGTGCTCAACGCGGCCATGAATATCAAGTCCGATACCGAGAGCACCATGGAGACGACCGCCGGCCTGGTCAGCAGGTGGCAGACCATTGAGCTGTTCCTGGTGATCGGCTCCCTGATCCTGGCGATTGTACTGGGGGTGTACATCTCCGGCATGATCATCCGTCCGCTGAAAAAGGCGGTCACCATGCTGCAGGACATCGCCGAAGGTGAAGGCAACCTGACCGTCCGGCTGCAGGAGGAGAGCCGCGACGAAATCGGCGAACTGGCCAAGTGGTTCAACATCTTCATCGAAAAGCTGCAGATCATGGTGGGAGACATCGCCGAGTATGCCGGCCAGCTCAACACTTCTTCCGCCGATTTGTCGGCTCTGTCGGCCCAGATGGCCTCCTCCGCGGAACAGGTTTCCACCCGGTCCGGTTCCGTGGCTGGGGCGACCGAGCAGATGTCAGCCAATATCAATGCCATCGCCTCGGCAGCGGAAGAAATGAGTGTCAATGTGCAGAGTATTTCCTCTTCGGCCGAACAGATGTCGCAAAACGTCGATTCCGTGGCCTCGGCAATCGAGGAAAATTCCATGGAGCTTGCCGATGTCGCCCGCTTCGCCCGGGACGGTTCGGATATTGCCGAAATGGCCAAAAGCAAATCGGTGTCTGCCATGCAGACCATTGAACTCCTGGGCAAGGTTGCCGAGGATATCGGCGATGTGACCTCGGTCATCAGCCGCATAGCCAAGCAGACCAACCTGCTGGCCCTGAACGCGACCATCGAAGCCGCCTCCGCCGGTGATGCCGGCAGGGGATTTGCCGTGGTCGCCAACGAAATCAAGGAGCTCGCCGATCAGAGCGCCAAGGCGGCCCAGGATATCGCCGGCAGGGTAAAGGGCGTGCAGAGCAATACCAGAGAGGTTGTCAAGGTCATTGACGAGATAGCCAATATCATCAATCATATCAACGAAGCGTCCGCGCTCATCTCCAAATCGGTTGAACAGCAGAAGGAAAACGCCAATGAAATCTCCGGCAACATTCATCAGGCCCGGGCAGGCACCAACAATATCGCCACCGCCATTGCCGAGGTTGCCAGCGGCTCCAACGTCATGGCCGGCAGCGCCGCGGAAGCCGCCAAGGGCGTGACCGAGGTCTCGGCAAGCATACAGGATGTCAACCATGCCGCCAATGAATCGAATACCGGGGCGCAGAAAGTCAACGAGGCGGCAGCCGAGTTGACGGAGATAGCCGGGGAAATCGCTACAATGGTCGCCAGATTCAAGTTCGAGGCCTGACGGATTTTTTTGGCGGGTTGCCCTCCCCGGCCGGTGAAGATATCCCTTCCCTCAGAAACAGGAGAATCGATGCAATCCTTTGCAAACCTGCTGGCCGAATCCGTGCAACGGCACGGCCATTTGTGCGCCGGCCAGATCATCGGGGTGCGCATGGCCATGCTGGGATGCCGGCTGGTGGACATTACGGACCCCAAGGCTCCCTCCTTCCGGAAAAAACTGATGGTCTTCGTGGAGATCGACCGGTGCGCCACCGATGCCATTGAAAGCGTGACGGGCTGCCGGCTGGGCCGCAGGACCCTGAAATTCAAGGATTTCGGCATCAATGCCGCCACCTTCCTCAACCTCGAGACCGGGACGGCTTACCGGATTGTCTCCACCGAATCCTCCAGGGACCTGGCCGCGAACTTCGCCCCGGATGCCTCCGATGCCCGGACCCGGCAGATCGAGGGCTACAAGCGGATGCCCGATGAGCTGCTGTTTAACGTCCAGCAGGTACGGGTGCGGCCTGATCCGTGTCAGATGCCCGGCCCTCCCCGCCGGCGCGTGGTCTGTGAACAATGCGGGCAGATGGTCCGGGACGGCAGGGAAGTCCGGAGGGGCGAAGTACTGCTGTGCAGGCACTGTGCCGGTGAAAGCTATTTTGATCCGGTCGATGAACGGCAGGATTCCGATCCGCAGGCAGACCCGGGCGCAACCTCATGACCGGGAAAGCCGGACCAGGCAAGCCGGGGCTGTTGCTTCCTGTAACCCCGAGAATTGAAGAGAGGAGCACATGACGTCTGATTTCGCCCTTGGGCTCGACGAGGCCCTGGCCCTGACCCTGAATCATCTGGAGCCGCTTCCCTCCGAAACGGTTCCCCTGGATGAGGGGGTCGACCGGGTGGCGGCGGAGGATCTCCGTGCCCTGGTCGATTCGCCCTCCGTGGATGCGTCCATGAAGGATGGCTACGCGGTCCGGTCGGAAAGCGTGGCCCGCGCCTGCCCGGAGCAACCGGTACGGCTGGCCCTCGCCGGCGTCGCCGCGGCCGGCATTCTCTCCGAAGATCGTGTGGAGCCCGGAGGGGCAGTAAGGGTATTGACCGGCGCCCGCATACCGAAAAATGCCGACGCCGTTCTCGCCGAGGAATTTGCCCGGGTGGAGGGCAACGAGGTGATTGCCGGGAACAGCGCCGAGAAAGGGCGCAATATTTTACGCAAAGGAACCGACGTGACCCGGGGCGGACTTCTCGTTTCCCGCGGGACGCCCCTTTCACCCGGACTGGTGGGACTGCTGGCCGCCGCCGGTCATGATCGCGTGGGGGTATGCCGAAAACCGCGGATCGCCCTCATCGCCACCGGCGATGAGGTGGTGGCGCCGGGTCGGCCCCTGCCCGAAGGGAAATTATACGCCAGCAACCTTGTCGCCTTGAATGCCTGGTGCCGCCGCTTCGGATGGGCCACCGGCTGTTCCATCGTCAGGGACGAGCCGGATGAACTTCTGGAAAGCCTGGCGGCAGCCGCCGCCGACATCGATGCCGTGGTCACCAGCGGCGGCGCCTGGTCGGGAGACCGGGATCTGGTTGCTCGGATGCTGGAACGGTTGGGTTGGCGGAAGGTATTCCACCGCATCCGGATCGGACCCGGCAAGGCCGTCGGTTTCGGCCTTCTGGGAGGCAAACCGGTCTTCATCCTGCCCGGCGGGCCGCCCTCCAACCTCATGGGTTTTCTGCAGATTGCCCTGCCCGGCCTCCAACGCCTGGCCGGCTATGAAAAACCAGGCCTTCCGAGGATCGCCATGCGGCTCGCCGAGGAAATCGGAGGCGGGCATCCCCATTGGACCCGTTTTGTGTTCGGGGTGATCAAAGAGAGCACGGAACTGCCCCAGTTCCATCCCCTGCGGGCCGCCAGCCGGCTGCAGTCCATGGCCGATGCCCAGGTCCTGGCGGCCGTTCCCGAAGGCGTCGACCGAATTGCGTCCGGCACCGTCATCTCCGCCCAACTGTTGATTTGATGAATGCAATTCGCGTGAAAGGTATTCGTTGCCTGGAACCGGTGCGGAACATCATCGAGATGAGTCAAGCAAAGACTTGACCCCCTCTCAACCGCCGATCTGGGACATGGACTGCTCGGCGGAGCGGCGGCAGAAATACTCGGTCTCGTGGCCGTCGGCAAAACGGTTGCCGACGCAGTCGACTATAGCCGCCGCAATTTCTCCGTCACCTGCTCCACCGCGCAGCAACTCCTTCAAGTCCAGGACGCCGTTGTCATACAGGCAGGTTTTCAGCGTGCCCACGGGGGTGATGCGCACCTTGTTGCAGGTGGCGCAGAACTGGCGGGAATGCCCCTGGATGACGCCCAGCCGGCCGGCGTAACCCGGCAGGGAAAAGAGCCGGGCGGTCGACGGCGACACAGTTGTGCACTCCTCCAGCTTCGGAAAGATTCTCTGCAGCCGGCGGACCAGATCGCCGTTTTCAATCCTGCCGGTGCGCGCCGTGCCGGAAAAAGGCATCAATTCAATAAAGCGGAGGGTGAGGGGATATTGTTCGGCCAGTCCGGCCAACCCGGCCATTTCCTCATCAGTGGTGTCATCCAGCACAACACTGTTGACCTTGAGGGGAATTTTCCGGCTCAAGGCGCCATGCAGGGCCTGCAGGACACTGTCAAGGTAGTCGCGCCGGGTAATGGACCAGAATCTCTGCGGGTCAAGGGTATCAAGGCTCAGATTTATCCCGTCGATGCCGATCTCTTTCAGGTCATCCAAATACCGGGCCGTCTTGACCCCGTTGGTGGTGACATGGAGGGTATGCACCCCTTCGACCCCCCGCAAACGCTCCAGGAAAGGCATGCAGCCCCGCCGACAAAACGGCTCCCCGCCTGTGACCCGGACCTTGGAAACCCCCAGGGAACAGAAAATCCGCACCAGCCGCTCGAATTCTTCCAGGGAAAGAATTTCATCGTGGGGGATAAACGGCACGCCGGATTCC
>JALHJD010000086.1 GCA_022837185.1 Desulfobacteraceae bacterium | reverse complement strand
CAAGCGGGAATGGGAGAGGACCGTCGATTCCCTGACCGAGATGATCGCCCTTATTGACCGGAACCATTGCCTGATCAGGGTCAACAAGGCCATGGCCGCGCATCTCGGCCGGGTCCCGGCGCAAGTCGTCGGCAGACGGTATTTTCTCAGTTCCCGAGGGTTCAACGACG
Organism: Desulfobacteraceae bacterium; assembly: GCA_022837185.1. Classification (GTDB taxonomy): domain Bacteria; phylum Desulfobacterota; class Desulfobulbia; order Desulfobulbales; family Desulfobulbaceae; genus UBA10518. The sequence goes on along the minus strand of JALHJD010000086.1, from coordinate 9,885 downwards.
AACTACAGGCGGAGCGGGATATGCTGAAGCTGCTCAATGAGGGGCAACCGCTGACCGGGTCATTCCATGATGCGGAACGCAATGCCCGCTTCGAAGTCAACCTTACGCCCTATTATGACGCGGATGACAGAACCATCGTCGGCGGGGTGTTTATCGCCCGGGACATAACCGGGCGTTGAGGAAAACCGGCCAGGGGAAGGAAACTCCCGCAGTCACGCGGAAAGACGCCGGCGATTTTCCGTCGCTCCCCACCATTCCAGGGCCCTCTCCCTTATCTGGAGGGAGAATATCTCTTCGATGCGCGCCAGCCTTGCCGGGCCGAGAAAAATATCGTAGGCCCGCCCCGGGAAACTTCGGACCCGTCGTTTCCGGCTGGAACGGCCCCCGTCCTGGACTGATCCGGGCAGACGGCCGTACATGATCGGCGTCAGCCGTTCATCCTCGATGGTAAAATAGGAGAAATTGCGCCGCTGATGATCTCCCGCGTGACGGGCGAAAATCCTGCCCAGCGGCACCTGTCCCTTCAGCAGTTCAACAACCGCCGGTTCAGGCAGGAGCGCCAGGTTCACCGTCGACCTGGCGAAAACAAATACCCTCCCGCCGCCGGTCAAAACCGCAAACCTGACCGCGCATCTTCCGCGCACCCGGGTGCAGGGATCGACGGCGACCGCAGAGCCGGTAAGCTCTTCCAGCAGAGCCGTTGTCAGCATCCTGTTTTCCAGGAGCATCCTGTGGAAAGGATCGATCCGGTCAAGGGAGACCGGCTGTTTCTTTCCCCTGTATATATTGATCATCCTGCCCTCCTTCTCAGGCTGCTTCGCTCTTCGGCGCCGATTTCCTTCCGAATTGCAAGATAAATGCCACCCCCGGTACCCCTCCCCTTCCGGTTTCTCTTTTGTGCTGGCCTGCAAGCAGGGCTGGTGCAAAATTTGCATCCCTGGAGTCAACCACCCGTTCAGGTGCAATGAAAGGGCCGGGCGATTGTCCGGGCCGCCGGTTTACGGGGAGAGGCTGCGGCCGGATCCCCGGGAGAAAATGTGGATGCTTCCCGAGATAAACAGAACAGCGAGACAACTTTTTGCGCCCATTGCCGCGGATTACGGTGTCTGGTCGCGGCTCCTCAGCTTCTGGCAGGATCCGCGATGGCGGCGGAGCATGATCCGCGGGCTCCGGCTGCCCCCGAATTCCAGAATCCTTGACGTGGCCGCCGGCACCGGCGAAGTAACCCGACTCCTGCAGCAGGAGGGTCATCAGGTCATTTCCCTGGACCAGAGCCGGGAGATGCTGCGCCGGGCCGCAGACGGCGGCGCTGTGGCGGCTCTCGGGCGGGCCGAGGAGCTTCCCTTCGCCGGGGAGAGCTTCGACGCCCTCACCTTTACCTATCTCCTCCGCTATGTGGAGGATCCCCTTTCGTGCATGCGTGAACTCGCCCGCGTTGTCCGGCCGGGCGGGAGCATCGGCATGGTCGAATTCGGCAGGCCCCGCGGGCTGTGGGGCGCGCTGTGGCGGTTCTACACCCGGAACTGCCTCCCCCTGGCGGGGAAATACATCGGCCATGGCTGGGAACAGGTCGGGACCTTTCTCGGCCCGAACATTGATGCATTCTGGCGGCGCTTTCCGGGGGACGGACTGATTGAACTGTGGGAGGAAGCGGGACTGGATCGCGTCGAAAGGACCAACATGTCCCTTGGGGGAGGAATCTTCATGACCGGGAGGAAAAAATGAACGGGGAAGGCGCGGCTTTTTATGCCCGGCGGGGAACCCGTCTGGCGGACCTCTGGACCTTGCTCCACCCGCCCTATACGGCATGGAATATGTCGTATGTCGCCATCGGAGCCGCTCTGGCGCCGACCGTCGACTGGCAGGTGCTGGCCATTATGCTACTGGCCTTTTTCAGCGGGACCGGGATTGCGGCCCACGCCCTTGACGAATACAACGGCCGACCCCTGCAAACCGGGTTCAGCGACCGGGAATTACAACTCCTGGCCGCCGGCGGCCTGATATTGCCGGCCATCCTGACCGTTATCCTGATTCAATATACATCTCCGATGATCTTGTCGCTCCTCGGGGCGGGCACTTTTCTGGTCCTCGCCTACAATCTCGAATGGTGGCGCGGCCTGTTCCACAGCGACCTGGGTTTTGCCCTGTCCTGGGGGGCATTTCCGGTCATAGCCGGCTACTGGACGCAGTCCGGGACGATATCGGGGTCCGCGCTTGCCGGTGCGGCCGCCGCCGCCCTGTTCAGCCTGGCCCAGCGGTCTCTGAGCACCCAGGCCCGGTTCGTGCGCCGGAAAACCCGGAACTGCTGCGCCCTGTTCAATACGGAGGAAAAAGTGAAACGGTGGGAGAAAGACGAGCTGCTGAACACCTGGGAAAAACCGCTCCGCCTTCTTGCCTGGGCGGTCACCCTCCTGGCGATCGGCCTGCTGGTCGGGAAAATGGAGTGAAGAAAGAGGGTCCACTCCCACAGGACTCCGTCCGGCCGGAAAGGATTGTTCATCCCGGGCACGGCCTCCGGATGCCGGTTCCGCCGCCGGGCGGTTTACGGCAAACCAGGGCGGTTTCCCCACCCTTTTTGCCCCGGAACAGGTCAATCAGGAATAGCGCAGAACCGCCGCAATATCCCCCGCCACCGGCATGTCTCCCAGCTTCTTGACATAGACGCTGCCTTTGCCGCTCAGTGTCAAGGCCACCGAGAGATCGAGCAGGTCAACCGCCCCGGGAAAATCATCGGCGGCCGGAATGATCATATTCCTGTCGGCATCGAACACCCCCCATATCTGCACGTCTTCCAGGGTAAACAGCGTCTCGACCCGGCCGTCCCTGGCCGCCGCGACAATTTCCGCCAGGTCCGTGACGGCCAGGCCGGTGCCGTGCAGGGCGTGAAATTTTTCCCGGGCCGCCCTTTCTTCATCGGCAAAAAGGGGCGCAACCATCTCCCAGGTCCGGCGATGGAGCTCGTCCGGCTCCAGGGCGCCGGAACTGACGTTGAGGCTCCCGGGAATCAGCGTTCCCGAAGAATCGATCTCCCTGTATAACGGCGGCAGATATTCGACGCCCACCGGGATCACGGGGATCTTGTGCTCAAAAAAAACAGGGGAAAGATGCCGCTCAAGCTGCTGAAAAAAGCGGGTGATCTTTTCCCGTTCGTCATCGCCGCCGGCTCCCTGGCCATGGAACATGGCCTGTCGTCTGCCGCCGGAGGCCGGAGCGCCGGTGTGATACTGCAACTGCTTCTCCCCTTCATCAAACTTGAGGGCTTCCTCGATGCTTGCCGGGGCACCCTCGGGCAGACCGATCTCGGTGATGCTGTACCGGCTGCCGATAAAAAGGCGGGTATCGCTCTTGTTCAGCGCCAGGATGAAGAATCGTCCGTCACCGGTGATCAGCGGCACAAGCGGTTTGACCATGAAGCGCCGGGAAACCGTCACCGACTCGCTGAACCGTGCCGGCAGGAGATATCTCGCCCGCAGGTCTGCACAGATGAACACGGCCATGCCCTCGGAACCCAGTTTCTTCCAGTATTGCAGGTCCTCCAGAAGGGCGTGTTCGGGCTCCAGCAGTTTCGCCGCTTCAACGGAGCGCAGACCTTTTTCCTCGAGCTGTCTCTGCGCCCGGACCAGGAGATTCTTGAAACGTATGGTGTCCTGCGGGTCGCCAAAACGATGGACCGGCAGGTAGATGGATATGCAGTGGTCGGCTTCCTTCTCAATCAGTGCCTGGATTTCCTTTTGTCCGAGAATGTTCATGCGGATTTATCTCCTTTTTATATTGCTGCCTGATGCTTGCCCGTTTCCCAGGCATAAGCATAATGCGTGCCATCGGCAGCACCAAGCCGCTGAAAGATGCCGACTGATGCCGCTTTTCCCGGCAAGGGCCGGGGAAATTCCGGCGCGGGCTTATCCGCTGGACCGGAAAACAATTCCCTGCTGCTCCATCGGGTTTGTATGAATGAACACCCGCGCCTTGCCGAGGTCGACGACATGGAGGGCCTCGGCCGCCTTTATCCGGCGGAAGCGGGCCGGGATGGCATTGGGCTTACCCAGGATGAGGTCGTCGCGCAGAATGTAGCCCTTGCGGTTTGGATACACGCCCAGGTAGACGATCTCCATTTCGACAAGATCATTAAAGAAATGGGTGCCCACGGAAATATCGGGCGATAATTTCTCATGCATGACGGCCAGTTCACAGAGAACCGACACATTCCTGATGTCGTTGAAGGAAACGGGGACTCCCATTTCCGGCATCCGGCTTCCCCAGCGGCCCGGGCCGATGAGCATGGTATGGGTTCCCCGGGGCGCCTCGTTGGTTATGTCGCCGATCAACCGGGCGAGGGAATAGCGGTCGGCGGTGGGCAGGGCACTGTATTTGGCGGGATCGATGTACAGAATCCGGTCGATTTTCCGGGCAACCGCCTCACCCAGAATGGGCCCGGCCGTCCTGAGGAGGACATCCTCTTCTTTGATGTCCTCGGGCGGACCGGTGACCGCCGCGTCCATTTTGACCTGGAACGGCCGGCACTGGAGAAGGTTGATCCGGTAGCGGTCCTTGTCGAGGAAATTGACGGTGAATTCGATATCCACCGGGTATTTGTAGGCGCCCCCAAGGATGCCGAGCATTTCCCGCATGTCGTCAACCAGCCTGGTCTTGGCGAAAATATTCTTGAAGGTCAGCATGAAGGAGAAAACATCCTCCATTCCCGCTTTTTCGGCGCGCCGCTCCATGGCCAGATCGCGCTCGGCAAACAGTTCGATGGGCATCCCGGCGGCAGCCCGCGCCAGGTCCTCAAAGCGGAGGCTTACCAGTTTGTTGCCCTGCAGATCAATGGTATCGACGATATGCTGGCTGAAACGGTGAACTTCATCGGGGTTGATCTCGGGACGCTTGTGCGGTGCGTTGAGGGCGACGATACGGGTGTAGTCATCGTCATGCCTGTCCACCGCCCGGGTGCCCAGGCCGAATACCAGGCGAAGAACCCCCGAGGCCGGATCAATGCCCTTGTCCCAGGCAAAGGGATTGAAAGAATAGCCGACCCCGGCCAACTGGGGCAGATAGTAGCGGCCGTAGACCGAGCCGGAAACCCGCTGCACCAGCAGGGCCATTTCCTCGTAACGGGTCCACAGCCCCCGGTGCGCCCGGTAGGTCAGGACCTCCTTTCTCATGGAACTGGCGTAAACGGTGCGCACAGCGTTCTTGAATTCGTCCAGACGTTCCTCGGGCGTGCCCTGGTTAGCACAGAACACACTCTCGTACTTGCCGGAAAAGGCGTTGCCGTAGGCATCCTCCAGGAGGCTGCTGGAGCGGACGATAATCGGCGACTGCCCGAAATAATTGAGAATTTCCCTGAAATTATTCAATATGTCCCGCTGAAACTTGCCCTGCAGCAGCCTGGCTCTGATCTCCTCGGCCGCCTTGAGCGGATTGGCGGAGGACTTCATCTGATGCCGCTCCCACCAGCACTTGTTGTTGATGACAAAGGAATAGAAGACATCGGAGCCGATGAAATACGAATCATGCACTTCCAGCAGCTGCCGCCACTTCTGTTTGGTGTTCTGGAGAATGGCCCGGGACAGGAGCATGCCCGTCGATTTCCCCCCCACCAGGCCGGTGCCGATGATGCGCTTGCCGATGGCCAGGAGATCATCCAGGGTGAAGTACTGCTCGCACAGTGCGGCCAACTGCTCATTGCGGGTGATCATCATCCTGATCAATTTCCGCCGCATGGCCGCAATCTTTCGGACCGGCGTCCGCCCGACGGCATCTTCGCACAGGGCCCTGGCCTCGCTCAGGTTCTTCGCCCACGGGTCATGGCGGGGCACCGTGCTGTCAAGCCAGGGCTGGGGCGTGGAAGCCAGAATTTCCGAGACGATGATGCTGCTTTTTACCGGCTCCAGATCGTTTCCCCGCAGGGCATGGAGCATGTACATGGTGGGGGTGTGCCGCATGCTGACTTTCAAAGGCAGAATATACGTGCCCTTGTCGCTGCAGTACAGGTCCAGGACAACCTGGGCGGTGCTGTGGATCGCCTTGACCGACAGGGGGGTGTGAGTGTTGCGCAGGACAACAAAATAGGCCACCGTATGTGCCGCATAGAGATAGGGACAGGCCAGCTTGAAAAAATTCCCCAGCATGCGGTCGCTGGTCCAGTCCTCGGCCAGTCCGGACAGCGAATCGAATACGTAGCATGCACCCCGGCCGGCCGTCTTGACGACATCGAGAATAGTGGTGATGAACTGCTCGAACCCCGAACGGGGAGTCAGGGTGTACACTTCGGGTTCATACATATCCGGGACCAGGGGCTGATGCTCCCCGAACCGGAAATATATCAGCCTTTTGCCGTCAATATGGGCGCATCGGCAAAATGCCTCGACAAAGGGGAGCTGATCCTCGACGGCATCCACCTGCCAGACGACATTGTCGCCTGCCAGGATGCCCTGCAGGACTTCATCCAGGGACTCGATGCCGGAGCTGAACACCGGTTTTGACTTTATTTTGGCCATGTTTGCTTTTCCCGAACAGATCGGCGGAATGAACGGTTGGTTGGGGGCGGGGTAATGCGTTTGTTCTTTCTGGACCGGAGCAGGTCTTCATCGGGCAGTTTTCGAAAAAACGAAAGGATCAGGGTGGCGGGAGCGGGAACCGTCATCCCGCCGTGTGCCGGCGGGAAGACGGAAATCCCCAAATGTTGAAAACAGTCTGAACCTAAACGACTCCCTGGTCGATCATGGCGTCAGCCACCTTGACAAAGCCGGCGATGTTGGCGCCGTCCACGTAATTGATGTACCCGTCCTTCTGTTTACCGTATTTCACGCAATTATCATGGATGTTCTTTTTGATCCGGCGCAGCTTGTTGTCGACTTCCTCCCTGGTCCAGGCGGTTCTGATGCTGTTCTGGCTCATTTCCAGCCCCGAGGTCGAGACCCCGCCCGCGTTGGCCGCCTTGCCGGGCGCATAGAGAACTTTCGCCTTCAGGAACACCTTGACGCCCTCGGGCGTCGTCGGCATGTTCGCTCCCTCGCCGATGACGGAGCAGCCGTTCTTGACGAGCGTCTTGGCATCATTCTCATCGATTTCGTTCTGGGTGGCGCTGGGGAAGGCGATGTCGCAGGGCACCTCCCACGGCCTTCTCCCGGGATAGTAGGTGCAGTCCTTGCACAATTGCACACATTCCTTGATGCGGCCCCGCCGAATATTTTTCAGCTCAAAGACGCACTTGAGGTCATCCTTGGTCAGGCCGTCCTTCTTGTAGATATAGCCGTCGGAATCGGACAGGGTGACCACCTTGGCGCCGAGTTCCAGAAGTTTTTCCGTGGTAAACTGGGCCACGTTGCCGGAACCGGAAACGGTGCAGATCTTGCCCTCGATGGATTCGCCCTTGGTCTTGAGCATCTCCTGGACGAAATACACACAGCCGTAGCCGGTGGCCTCGGGCCGGATGAGACTGCCGCCCCAGTTGATGCCCTTGCCGGTCAGCACGCCGGTGAACTCATTCTTCAACCGTTTATACTGGCCGAAGAGATAGCCGATCTCCCGGGAGCCGACGCCGATGTCGCCGGCCGGGACGTCGGTGTTCTCCCCGATATGCCTGAACAGTTCGGTCATGAAGCTCTGGCAGAACTTCATGACTTCCGTGTCCGATTTGCCCTTGGGGTCGAAATCCGACCCGCCCTTGCCTCCGCCCATGGGCAGAGTTGTCAGGCTGTTTTTAAAGACCTGCTCAAAGGCGAGAAATTTGAGAATTCCGAGGTTGACGCTGGGATGGAAGCGAAGGCCTCCCTTATACGGTCCGATGGCGCTGTTCATCTCGACGCGGTAGCCCGTATTGACCTGGATCTCCTCATTATCGTCCAGCCACGGCACCCTGAAAATGACAACCCTTTCGGGCATGATCATCCTTTCCAGGATTTTTTCCTTTTCATAACGCGGATTTTTTTTCAGGAAGGGGGCCAGCGATTCCGCCACCTCCCGCACTGCCTGATGGAATTCGGGCTCCCCCGGATTCTTTCGTATTACTTCCGCCATGAACTCATTGACACTTTTCATGCAAGCACCCTTTCTTCTTTGTTTTTTTTGTTCCCAGGTCTGGCCTGTTCTCCCATTGTCACGGCAATCCGGCAGAAAAAACCAACGGACGGGGCGTCCGCGGGCAGCCCGGACTCCCGGCTTGCGGGAACTGACCGCCCGGCGGCGCACCCCCTTTCGCGCTTCGCAGACCGAGGGTTTACCGGGGATTCCTTTCTGACTGCGGTAAATTATCCCCGCCGTTCATTTTAGTAAAGCATAATTTTTTTCATATCTTCCGCCGCCATTTCCGGTTACTGATTACCACTGTTGTTACTTTTTTGAAATCAACTCCCTGCACCGCCCGGCGGGATCCCGGCCGCCCCCGGACCGGCAGACCGCACGGCGGTGCACGTATCCCGCTGACTTTTCGGCACATTCACCGCCGAGCAACAATTTCGCGGCAGGCAGATCACTGATGGCAGGAATATTGCTTGAAAATGCGTAACCGGTGCAGCAGACGCGCGACCTGCCGGACCGTGAACCCCTGTACGCAAGGTGCGCACCCATGCGATTCGGCCTTGAGAAAAAAATCATCCTGCCCTATCTGCCCATCTTTCTCGTCATCTTTGCCATCGCGGTGTTGTCCGCCCGCAGCCTCGATGAACTGAAACGGATCAACAGAAGCATCCTGGAAGAAGATGCCTATCTCATCCAGGCCGCCGATAAAATGGAGGAGGCAATCCTGGCCCAGGAATCGTACGGCCGCCGCTACCTGATTCTCAACAGCATGGAAATGCTCGATCTGTTCCGGCAGCGGGAGCGGGAATTCAATCAACTGGCCGACAAGGTGACGGCGCTCCCTCTGTCGGAAAATCTTCCCCTCCAGGAGTTGAGAACGCTCCACGCCCGCTTCAGCGAGCTCTACACAGGTGCCTCCGACGCTGCCGCCATTTCCCCGGACAGCGGAGAATTCGATGAACTGGCCGGGTCCCTGTTTGACCGGATGACGGCGCTGCTGGACCTGATGGTCCAGGCGGGCGAGAAGGGGCAACTGGAGAAAATGGAAACGGCCAACAGGATCGGCATCAGATCTTTTCAAATTACCGCCCTGCTCTCCCTGCTGGGCATCATAATGGGACTGGGCGCCGCCTCCCTTATCACCCGCAGCCTTGCCGGCACCATCAGGCGGCTGAAGCAGGCAACCGAGATCATATCGGCCGGAGAGTACGATCACTGTCCACAGATCGACACCAGGGACGAACTGGGGGAACTCGCCGGAGCACTGCGTTTAATGGCGTCAAGCCTGTCCCGGCTCGAGCAGCTTTCCCTGGATTCAAACCCGCTGACCAGAATGCCGGGCGGGCTGGCGATTGAAAATACCCTGAGCATGCGCCTGGCGGAAAAAGCGAGCCTGGCCTTCTGCCTGGTGGATCTGGACAATTTCAAATCATTCAACGACCGCTACGGGTATGCCAGGGGCAATGACGTCATCCGGGCCACCGCCGCCATCATCAGAGACGCCGTGGCGGAACATGGCGGGGAGGAAGACTTCATCGGCCACATCGGCGGGGATGATTTCGCCGTCATCACCGATGTCCGCAGATATGAAGCGATCTGCCGGACCATCATCAGCCGTTTTGACGAAAGCATAGCCGCTTTCTATGACGAAACAGACAGGGCCCGAGGCTATATCGCCGCGCATAACCGCCAGGGCCTGCAGGTGACCTTTCCCATCATGTCCATGTCCATTGCCGCAGTCATTGCCGATGGGAAAAAGGAGATGAACCACATAAAAGTAGGTGAAATAGCGGCGGAATTAAAGGCCTACGCCAAATCATTGCCCGGGAGCGTACTGGTGCGGGACCGCCGGGAGAACGGACC